>NZ_MUFH01000046.1:0-12802 GCF_001996115.1 Salinivibrio sp. MA427 | reverse complement strand
GATCGGCAGTGTCTACCTGCGTGGTGGGGGAAACTACTATCAAACCGAATTTGGGACGGATAAAGACATCGGTTGGGGCGCCAGCGGAACGGTTGGCTTTGAGTTACAACCGACCGTCGGACCTAAAATGAACTTTGAGCTCACCTATGCCGATCGCGGCGATGCCGAAACGAGCTCCGTGAGTGTCGGTACCAGTATCGGCTTTTAACCGCTCATAGCAGGGTGCCAAACAACGGTCGTTACGATATAGATTACCACCGCGCGACATAACGCGCGGTGGTATCATCGAAATACGGCAGACTACATGCCACCAGCAACATCAAATAAACTACCCGTCGAATAAGATGCATTATCTGACAGCAGCCAAGCAATCATTTCTGCTACTTCCAGCGTCGACCCCCCACGACCAAGCGGGATATTATCAGCCACACGCGCGACACGATCAGGCTCTCCTCCTGCCGCATGCATATTGGTATCAATTGGACCTGGGCGCACTGCGTTGACACGAATCCCTTCACGGCCCACTTCTTTCGCTAGCCCCATAGTCAGTGTGTCTAATGCGGCTTTGGTCGCGGCATAATCAACGTATTCATTGGGTGATCCGGTTTTAACCGCTGCGGAGGAAACATTAACGATAGCGCCGCCGTTACCACCACGAGATTGCGCCATGCGATGCACCGCCTCTCGGCAGCACAAAAAGGCACTGGTAACATTGGCTTGAAACATCGCGTTGATCCGCTCCGCATCCATACCGCTGACAGACGATTGCGGCAACATGATACCGGCATTATTCACCAATGCGGTGATATTCCCTAAGCGGTTATCCGCTTCACTGAACAACCGCTTGACACCTTCTTCACTCGACACATCGGCCTGAACGGCGATCGCGTTCACTCCAATCGCTTGAAGTTCATCAACAAGCGCAAAAGCAGATTCACTGTTGCTCAAATAGTTGATGCAAATGGCATAACCACGCTGTGCCAATAACTTCGCCGTCTCGCGGCCAATGCCGCCACTTGCCCCGGTTACAATCGCAACTGGATTCATTGCTACTCCTTTTCGCTCATTCTGCTGATACCGGTGGGTAGTATCCCATTCTCACTGCGCCCCAATGTTTACCTGCAACAAAGAGCGGGACAGAAAGGTCATGCATGACTTCACCGGTATCGCGCTTATAGGTTTGCAGCAGCATGGTATCAGTATGTTGCCCACAACGCCTACCTGTACGGTCATCAAATAAGCGTTTAGTCCGGTTACCGGTGATATCTTGCGCATAATCACCGGTTAATGGCTGACAAAAACGTTGATTATGCGTGGGAACATAACCGTTCGTGTCATTGGCTATCACGTAAACAATATTGTCATCGATGTCCAAAATAGGCTCTTGAATCGGCGGTAATAATCGATCACAAAACGTATCGAAACGGGTGGTGTATTTTTGTGGATGCGTATTGGCAATGGGTTGATAGTGGCGGTCAAACAAATCGGAAGGACTAATCTCGCCCTTCGCAAGGGCCTGTTCAAAAGCCGCTTCAATCCGATCTCGACATACACTCGCCGCTTTGAAAAAACGCTGATGAGGGCTAGCATCGGAGAGCTCAGCAAAAACCGCATTGGTTTTTTCTGCGGTATCCATTAATCCCTCGGCTTCTTTACTCAAGACCGTGACTTGCTCATCACTGATTTCAAGTCCAGATCGGACCTGTACCAGCGCGGATGCAATTTGCTCTAAACTGGCGCTATTCTGTGATGACCCATGGGCTATCTCTTTTACCGCTTCTTCAACCTGATCGGCTCCCGAAGAAAGCTCGGTTAAAATGTGCCCGACACGCTCAACATTTTCAGTGCCTGACTCGACATCGGATGACAAGGCTTGAATATGTGCCATCACATTACTCGACTCTGCCATAATGTGTTTTATGATTGTCGCGACTTCACTTGTGCTCTGTGAAGTCCGCTGCGCAAGCTGTCGTACTTCATCAGCCACCACCGCAAAACCACGCCCCTGCTCACCAGCTCGAGCGGCTTCTATTGCGGCATTTAATGCCAGCAAGTTTGTTTGTTCGGCGATATCATCAATAACTTGTGCGACGGCACTGACTTTATTGACGTTGGCGTCCAGAGCTTCAATTCGCGCAACCGTTTCGGCGGTTTTTTGGTTAATATCTCGCATCTCAGCAATGGATGCGGTCAGTTCATTTACACCCTGCTGACTAAGATCCCGCATACGAGTCACTTGCTCAACCGATTCAGTCTCGACTTGGCAAGCACGCGAAAGAGTTTGCTCAATATGTTGCGCTTTATCGGTAATCTCTACCACCGCAGAAAACTGCTCTGTCAAACGAGCCGTTAAAATGTCAGAGCGATGCGAGACTTCTGCGGCCGTCATCGCGTTCATTGTGGCACGCGTTGCTAATCGTCCAACGGTTTCAGTAGGAATGTCTAGTGTAGCGTTTTCAACTGCAGATTCTTGCTCGTGTCGCGGGAACAGATAGAGCTTTACGGCAAGACCTATGCCCACAGCTTGACAGGCCAATATCAACACAACCCATGTAAATTGCGCCGATACTACAACCCATCCTCCAAATATAGACAGCGCACAAACGACGCCAAATGCGACCCAAAATCCCATTTTGTTATCCACTACGATCCTTGTCATTTTCCACCTATAATCCTTATCTTTGGAACGGATTAGCACACTCAGTACGCTAAAAACCTAACGGTTACAGACACCTGCTAATACCGAGAGACTTTCAGCCTTGGTCCATTACAGATGCCATATTTTTTGGGTCATCGCGGTGAACACGATCAAATTTAGACTAAAGCCGTATGTCTAACATCTTGGGGATTAACTGTTGCGACGCAGTTGCGATACAAAAATAAATGCGACTCATAAACATCGAGAGTGTCTTTGTATGATAATTACCACAAACGTGATTAAATCCCACGCAAAATGCGCTAAGCTCTCCCTAGATTATTGTTATTAATGAGAGAACCATGATCCCCCATCGACGAATTCGCCAATCGATTCAGGCCTTTTTTATCTTAGTCACGATGAGCTTTTCGCTGGTATGGTTCTCATTAGCGGTGCTGCCAGAAAGCGAACAATTCGCCGTGATTTGGTACGTATCGGCTGCCGGCGCATTCGGGTTTAGCTGCTTTTCAGGCTACGTGAGGCTTGTCGCAGCCGCAGGCTTTTTCACCGGCGTCTTTTATGCCGATACCATGATGGGGATTCCCGCTTCACTCAGTGCCAGCATGGCGGCTGTCAACACTGCAACCGCCGGATTAGGTTGCACCATTTACCGATTAACGTACAAACGTTACGGTAACCCGTTCGAGAGTATGTGGCCCTTTATTCGAGGTTTAGCGCCCACACTTATCATCAGCCCTCTATTTGGTRCGACACTCGGTGCCAGTGTTCAGTCAATAGGAACCCATCAACCGTTCGATTACTTAGTACTTCGGTGGTTTATTAGCGAATTTGTCGGTTTTGTCGCCCTATTTCCTCTCTTGTTAGTCGTCAAAGAGAACCTCAGCGAACGACCTAATGATCGACTTGCGAAATCGAGCACGTTTTGGATCGCCTTGATAGCCCTGTGCTTGGCCGCGATCAGTACAATCAGCCTGTTGTTATATCTTTCACCTCACCCGTTTTTGGCGCTCACAGCGCTGTTTTTGTTGGCGGCAACACTGCAAAGTCGTCTGATTGGTTTAGGCTGTATCGCGTTAACATTACTAAGCTTTGACATTTTATCCGCCCTCGGTGCACTGACATTTCAAGTAGAAGCGGATCAAAAAGCCTCACTGTCTCGCATGGCGATGGCTGGTGCCGCCATGATGGTCGGGGTGATAATGACACAATTCGCATATAGCTATCGACGTCATCAAAAGCATCATCTGGAGCAACATGCGTTATTAACCCAAGCGATGCATAACTCCCTTATTGGTATGGCCATACTCGACCCTCGCGGCATCGTTCAAGACGCTAACGCGAGCCTTGCGCAGTTTTTTGCCTGTGAACCGCGTGTATTGCTTGGCTCCCATGTTTCTATTTTTACCCGCGAGCAAGATCAAGCGGCATTAAAAGACTATTTTAATGAACTGATCATGGGTCATACCGATAATAAACGGCTGGAGAAGCGCTTCCTGCGCGCGGATGGGGAGCAAGTATGGGGAAGGCTCTCTGTCACTGCGGTCCGTGACAAACATGCCGGCCATGTGACGCATCTCATCAGCCAAGTCGAAGACATTAATGCACTGAAAGCGGCACAGAGAGAGCAAAAACGCTGGCTAGAACGTTGGCGTTTTGCTTTAGATATCAACAAACTCGCCGTATTTGAATTGAACGTTCATACTGGCGTTATTCTGTTTTCAGGTTGGTCAGCGCCACTATTGGGGATCAGTGCAAAAAGCATCCAAACCTACCAAGCCTGGACCGCCCGAATCCATCCAGACGATTTACACGGCTGGGAGCAAGCCATGCGCCTGCTGGTTGAAGGGCGTACTGATCGTATGATCGAAGTATTTCGCTTTCAAAATGATCAGGGAGATTACCGATATCTACGGCAAGCGTCGGCGCGACAAACCGGTGAAGAGACAGAAACCGTGCTAAGTACGGTAATCGATGTCACCGAACAGCACCTAGCCAACCAACAAACCGATACCTTACGCCGCCGCCTTGAAGCCGCGACCAAAGCTGCTAACATTGGTATTTGGGAGTACAACGTCGCAGACGACACGCTCGAATGGGATGCGCAGATGTATGCGCTCTACGATATACCCGTCTCTGACGGTAAAGAAACATTGGCCACTTGGCAACATCGCCTCCATCCAGATGATGCCGATAGGGTCAAGCGTATACTCGGCCAAGCCCTCAAATATCAACAACGTATCGATACCCAATTCCGGATTCTCGATACTCACGGTCGAACGCGTTACCTGCGTGCCCTTGCCAGTGTACAAATCGATGATAGCGGCAATACCATACGATTGATTGGCGCCAACTGGGACAATACTGAAATCAATGAACTCAACCAAACCCTTGCCCAGGAGCGCGAACAATTAAACGTAGTGATGAATTCCATCAACGATGCCGTAATCACCACCGACGACCAAGGTCATTTAGCCTATCTCAACCATACGGCACAGCGACTGACTCTCAATGGTGAGGATCGGCCCCTTGGACAAACCATCGACGACATTTTCCAACTGTATCGTCAACAACAGCGCGTGCTGCTTTCGAGTTTACATGAAAATCAAACCGCGACCTTTTTTGAAACACAGATAAAAGATGCCTACCAGCTTGTGTTAGCCAATGGGGAGCGCGACCGAACCGCCGGGCCTTTGAAACCATCATGGAAAGGCACCTTACACAACACCATGACGATACCCCGTCGGTACTTGCCTTTGTCGATCTCGACCTGTTCAAAATCATCAACGATTCTGTCGGCCACCATGCGGGCGACGATGTTCTCTGCCAAGTGTCTCAAGCATTGGCTGATAACATTCGCAGTGATGACACCGTTGCACGACTCGGCGGCGACGAATTTGCAGTCCTCCTCACACACTGCAATATGCGGGATGCCAAACAGACAATTGCCGATTTAATCAGTCGGCTCGAGAATCTATCTTTTTCTTATGAAGAGCGGATTTTCGCCATCAGTGCCAGTGTCGGCTTAGTCAATATCGGTGATGACGCCTTAACTCTGTCCGACTTAATGAGCCGCGCTGACGTTGCCATGTATGAAGCGAAGTCAGCGGGCCGTGGACAAATCGTCGACTATAACGATATATCAGGCTTCGCCCAAGGCCGCCACAACGATATGCAAATGGTCGGAAAAATTACCCGCGCATTGGCTGAGGATCGATTTACCCTGTATGGTCAACAAGTCGCTCCCGCGAAAGGACCAACCATTGAACACTGGTATGAACTATTAGTGCGGATGATTGACACGGATGGCAATATCATGAATCCGGGGCAATTTATCCCCGCCGCAGAGACCTTTGGTTACATTCGTGACATTGATGCGTGGGTGGCCAACTATGTGCTCAATACTCGCGCCCAAGAATTGGCCGACTCTGGCCTTAAATTTAATCTCAACCTCTCCGCGCACTCAATCAGCGATCCCAAGTTCCAAACACATTTGAAAGCCCTGTTAGCCTCATCCGTCTTTCCCGCTGAGCGCTTGTGCTTCGAGATCACAGAGTCAGCCTTAATTAGCCACTTAAATACCGCCGTTTCATTTATCGATGAGTTACGCGCCTATGGGGCTCACATCGCACTAGATGATTTTGGCGCCGGCCTATGTTCTTTCCATTACTTGAAACTCTTTAACGTTGATGTCGTGAAAGTGGATGGCCAGTTCGTTGCCAACCTCACCGATAACGAAAACGACATTGACCGAGTGATCCTCGAATCTATCGTCAGTATCTGTGACACCATGGGGTATAAAACTGTCGCGGAGTGGGTGTCTGATGAAGAAAAACTCGCGCGCGTACAAGAGATCGGCATTCATTATGTGCAAGGGTTTTTAATCGACTATCCCACGCCACTTGATACCTTGCTTGCCAACAAAGTATCGAACAAACAAAAAGATGCTGAATAGGGTTGCGAGACGCCGAAAAGATAGGCAATTTAAGCTTTTTGCTTGGACTGCCTGTTATGAATCAATACACGCTTGCAGGGTGTGGTGCAATCCTACTGTGGAGCAGCAATGTCGCATTGATCCGCCACGTGACCGAATTACTTGGCCCTGTAGGTGGCGCTGCCGCCATTTATACTATCGCGGCGCTCTGCTTAGTGGTTTTTGTCGGTACGCCCAAACTCAGCGATTTTCCACGTCGCTACTTAATTGTCGGCGGCGTGTTATTCGTGGTCTACGAATTATGCTTGTCGTTATCCCTAGCATGGGCTAATACGCGCACACAAGCGATCGAAATGGGCGTCATTAACTATTTGTGGCCGTGCTTAACCGTCTTCTTTTCCGTGCTTATTACTCGCCAAAAAGTCAGCCTTTGGCTTTATCCTGCCTTAATGATCGCATTTTTAGGCGTTATCTGGACAGTAGGCGGCAAACAGGGGGTTTCTTGGCATCATTTAGTCGCCAATATTCACTCAAACCCATTGAGCTATATCCTGGCTTTCAGTGGCGCCATCATTTGGGCCATATATTGTAATCTGACCCGCATGAGTGCGCAGGGAAAAAACGGCATCACGTGGTTCTTTATAGCAACGGCCATCACACTCTGGGTCGGTTTTGCACTCTCTGATGCGCCTGCGCTTTCCGGTTCTTGGTCGGAGGCAGTTTATGTGCTCGTGGCCGGTGCGGCAATGGGAGGAGGTTACGGGCTGTGGAACCTTGGTATTCTTAAGGGCAATTTGGTGTTCTTAGCAACCTTGTCTTATTTTATCCCGATCCTATCAACGTTTTTATCAGCGATTCTCTTGTCGACCGAGCTGACGCTCTCCTTCTGGCAAGGCGTGGCGATGGTGACACTCGGCTCATTGGCAAGCTGGTGGCTGACGCGAGCGCCGACCACCAGCAACAAGACCTCGAGTACCGCTAAATCACACTAGTGACGATGTATCCAGCCGCTCTTGCGGCTGGATACAGTTTACTGTGCCAAAGCTAACGCCGGTGTTGCCGCGCCATAATAGAGGCAAATACGCTGACCATTGATTTGTTCAACCTCAAACTCAATCTCGTAAATACGCTCCATCACTGGCTTGGTCACCACCTCATCAACGGGACCGCTCGATACCACTTCACCATCTTTCATCGCGACCATATTGTCCGCATAACAAGCGCTAAAGTTAATATCGTGCATCACGACCACCACGGCCTTGTTATATCGATGTGCCAGGTCTCTGACCGTCTTCATGATCGCCACCGAGTGACGAATATCGAGATTATTAAGCGGTTCATCGAGAAAGATATAATCGGTGTTTTGTGCCACCACCATCGCGATGAATGCCATCTGCCGTTGGCCCCCACTTAATTGATCAATAAAGCGGTCTTGTAACTCCGTTAACCCTAATTGAGCTAACGCTTCATCAATCACCGTATCATCATCTGCAGTCAGTCGCCCTTTAGAGTGGGGAAAACGACCAAATGCCACGAGCTCACGAACACGAAAGCGCATATTGACATTATTCGCCTGCCGCAACACCGCCAGCCTTTTTGCTAATGCCTCATTGCTCCATTCACTGAGCGGTTTATCGCCAATCAAGACTTCACCTGCATCACTGTCAGTGAGTCGACTCGCCATAGAGAGCAGCGTACTTTTCCCCGCACCATTTGGACCAATTATCGCGGTCACTTTACCCGGTGGGAACAACGCACTGGCCTGATTTACCACCTGGGTTTGYCCGTAGGCTTTCGACAATCCAATTAATTCAATCATAATGGTTAAAACTTGTTTTTCGTTAGCAGGTACAAGAAATAGCTTCCACCAACAAAGTTAATAATCACACTGACAGTGGTTTCAAACCCGAACCACTGCTCAACAACATACTGACCGGTTAACAACAAAAAAACTGCCAATACACTGGTCGCAAGAATCAAAAAACGATGCTGATAGCTCACAAACATTTGCCGAGCAAGGCTGACCACAATCAAACCAAAGAACAATACAGGCCCGACCAAAGCCGTCGATACCGCAATCATGATGGCGATGATCACCATCACCTTCAGTGTGAGTCCGCGCATATCGACGCCTAAACTGGTGGCATTATCTTCACCAAGTAAGCAAACATCCAGCTGATTGGCATAGCGGTAAAGCGCCAACAAACACAGCCCTAACACCGGCACACTGATATACACCAGATCGCGATTCGCATTGTTGAAACTGGCAAACATGGCATCTTGAAGTACCGCAAATTCACTGGGGTCAACTAATAAGGTGAAAAACTGGCTAACACTTCCAAACACACTCCCGAGTACGATACCAATTAACAGCAAGGTATAGACGTTAGCGCGATGCCGACGAAAATACAGCGTAAATAGCACGCTCGCCGTCACCGTCATCAATGCCACACTCACCGCAAAGTTTAAATAGGCATTCACCAAAAACAGACTGGTTGAACCAAAGATCACCAGTAACAGGGTTTGCAATAAGACGTACAAACTATCAAAACCAAGAATTGAGGGCGTCAATATTCGATTATTGGTGATGGTTTGAAACACTAATGAAGAGGCCGATATTGCGATCGCTGCCAGCGCAATCGAAAGCACCTTCGGCGTACGCCTAGAAAGAAAGTAAGCATAATTATCCGCGGTAAGGCCATGCCCTAAGAAATAACCGGCGACCAGTAAAACGCCCACCGCAACAAGAGAAAGTTTGAGTCCATCACGCATTGGCTTTATCCCTCATCACTAAGTAGATAAAGACCACACCACCCAAAATCGAAATGATCATGGCAATAGGGACTTCATAAGGGAAGATAATTACGCGGCCTAAAATATCGCAACTTAAGACCAGTACCACCCCCCAAAAGGCGGTCCAAGGCAAATTACGCTTAATGTTATCGCCCATGAACAACGAGACAACATTCGGCACAATCAGGCCAAGAAAAGGGATCACACCGACGATCATCACCACGGCCGACGACAACAAGGCAACCACCATGACACCAAACAGCACCACTTTTTGATAATCCAAACCAATATTCTTGGCGAAGCTTTCTCCAATACTGGCGGCGCTAAATTGGCTCGCATAGGCATAGGCCACGGCACATACAGGCATGGCAACAAACAAGATTTCATAGTTCCCCGCCAACACCGATGAAAAATTGGCCACCGTCCACGCTTGTAAGGTTTGAATCAAATCGTATTTGTAAGCCAGGAACTGAGTAAGAGACGAGACCACGTTGCCGTACATAATCCCGATCAAAGGAACAAGCACGGTATTTTTAAATTTGAGGCGCTGTAAGAAACGGACAAATAGCCAAGTACCTGCCATCGCCGTACCGACAATCACGGTCAGGTCAAGCCATTGGTTTGCACCACTAAAAACCACGAGCGTAACCACATAGCCAAGCAGCGCGCAATCAATGGTGCCCGTGGTATCTGGGGAGGCGAAGCGGTTTTGACAAATCTGCTGCATAATCAGGCCGGCCACACTCAGCCCAGCCCCGGCAAGACAAATAGCCAGCAGGCGCGGAATACGACTGGTGGTAAAAATGGTCCAGGCTTCTGAATCACCGGCCCACAAACTATCCAAAGAAACGTGGGCGACACCGATAGATATCGACAATAGCGCCAGCACCATAAGGATAGGAATAGAAAGATACTTCACAACACGACTACCGTTGGGTCTGAAACCACAAAGACCCGGGAGAAGCCCGGGTCAACTTTTATCTGTAAAAAAGCAATCTATACAGAAAGCGATGCGTCATCAAAAACGATTAAAGTACGCGATTGACATCGTCGATCATTTTATCCATCGCCGTCATCCCAGCCATGGTGATATACCAAGCAGTTGGATCTAAGTAGCTGATACGTTGATTTTGGTGCGCCGGTGTCTTATTTACCAATGGGTTATCGAAACGCGCTTTAGCTTTTCCCTGTCCCTCACCAATCGCTTGCTCACGATCAAGCACCAGCAACACATCTGGATTGGCATCGGCAATGTATTCAAAAGAAATCAGGTTGCCGTGAGAGCCAGCCACTTCTACGTCATCACTTTTCGCAGGTTTTAGTCCCAGCTCGTCAAAAACCAGACCAAAGCGGCTTTTCTCACCAAACATCGCCACTTTACTGCCGTTGCTCATCACCATAAGCGCGTTGAAGTTATCTGCCACCGCTTTTTCATGTGTTTGTGCAATTTTGGTATTTACCTGGTCGATAATGGCTTCCACTTTTTCTTGTTTGTCGAAGACATTACCCAGCATGCGCCAGTTTTGCTGAACACTCTGCCAATAATGGTCATAATCGGCTTGGAACATAATGGTTGGCGCAATTTCTTCTAATTCACTCATCAGCGACGCCATACGCGCCTCTGCGATGATCAAATCCGGTTTTGCCGTAAAGATTGCCTCATAATCAGGCTCTTTAACGGTCCCTACCGCCACATACTTATCATCTTGGTAAGTTTTTGCTAAGTAATCTGGCATCAATGATTTCACCACGCCTACAGGTTCAACCCCCAGGCGGTCAAGCACATCGAGGCTGCCTTGCCCAAGCACAACCACACGCTGCGGCACACCGTCAATCTCAACGGTGCCCATGGCATGGTGGATGGTTTTTGCAGCAGCGTGACCACTTAATACCAAAAAAACGGTTAAAAGAATGAATTGGAAAAATGAACGAAAAGCTTGCATAGCCCTTTCCTCGCAAAAATTGATGGCAGCATGCTAACGCAGTTAAAACGCCAAGTCACGAATAGAAGTGAGAATTATTCATATTCATAACTCTATTGATAAAGCCGGATCAACACACCATCACGATAAGGGCGTCAGTTACTAAAACTGTTTTGATCTTGCGCAAAATAAAGACAGATATCAGCCAGTGTTGTGTCTATTTCCCGTTTTTATCCGCGAATAAACCATCGAATCGGACCTATTTGGTTACAACGCAAGCGATTGCGCCGACACTATCAACATATTTAGTAATCATTGGCCAGTTTACGGGTTAACATGGATATAGTTGTGATCAAGATCGCGCGGATATATGCGCTGGTTACATACACTAGACTCATCTCGAGCGGTATGACTGAAACGATAATTAAAGACAGCTAAGACTGTCGCAAATTCGGTACCGGATTGAGCTGAACTGCATCTAACGAGTTGTTTGAGGGTTATAATGAACGAAATTTTACTTGCGGTCGTCGCTGGCGCCATTGTTGGCTTTTTCTTCAGCGCGATCAAGTTACCATTGCCTGCTCCCCCGGTGATTTCTGGGATCATGGGCATCGTTGGTATCTACCTTGGCGGCATGGCTTATCAAGCCGTGATCGAACGCTTTTTCTCTTAACTTTAGATAATTGGAGCACACTATGGCTACCCCACATATTAACGCTGCAGACGGCGCATTTGCTGAAACAGTCCTGATGCCAGGTGATCCACTGCGCGCGCAGTACATTGCCGAAAACTTTCTAGAAAACGCGGAACTGGTCACTGATGTCCGTAATATGTTCGGTTACACCGGCACTTACAAAGGCAAAAAAGTATCGGTAATGGGTCACGGTATGGGTATCCCATCGTGCTCCATCTACGTCCATGAGCTGATCAAAGATTACGGTGTTAAAAACGTCATTCGCGTCGGCAGCTGTGGCGCAGTAAAAGATGATGTCAAACTGATGGACGTGATCGTTGCACAAGGCGCTTCCACCGACTCAAAAGTAAACCGCACCCGTTTTGCCGATCATGACTTCGCCGCTATTTGTGATTTCCATCTTATGGAAACTGCCGTTGGTGAAGCGCGTAAACAAAACGTCTCTGTGCGCGTTGGTAACGTATTCTCTGCGGATCTCTTTTACAGCCCAGAAGCCGATCTGTTCAACAAAATGGACAAACTTGGCATTCTTGCCGTTGATATGGAAGCAGCGGGTATCTACGGTGTCGCTGCAGAGCTAAACGCGCGTGCTCTCACCATTCTGACCGTGTCTGACCACATTATTCGTGGTGAAGTACTGAGCTCAGATGAGCGTCAAAAGTCGTTTAATGAAATGATGACTGTCTCGCTCGAGACCGCGATCAACCTGTAAATGTGGGTTGGAGGAAACGTGCCAAGCGGTAAACTGCCACCCGCTGCCGGTCAATTGCAGCTGAATTTTTGTAAAACCTTGACCTGTCCTAACT
>NZ_MUFH01000459.1:0-1408 GCF_001996115.1 Salinivibrio sp. MA427 | reverse complement strand
GGGCGAGGTATTCGCCTGATTGGTTTGTCGGTTGGGTTGGGAGACGATACCGCCCCCCAACTGAGTCTACTCGGCTAGGCCGTTTTAACTGGAATCGCTTTTAAAATCGCCTGCATTTGTTGCCAATAGTGCCCAACACTATCGATATTTACTTTCTCATCGGGAGAATGCGGAAACTTGATAGTCGGACCAAATGAAATCATATCCATGTTGGGATAGGGCTGTTTAAATAGGCCACACTCTAGCCCCGCATGAATGACCATGATGTCAGGTTTACGCTGATAGATTCCTTCATAGGTATCGCGGAAAATATGCATAATCTCTGAATCGGGATCCGGTTTCCAACCTGGGTAGGCGCCTGAAAAATCGACATTAACATTCGCTAAGCTTGCCAGTGATTGCAGCATGCTTTGCACGTTCTCACGGCCTGAGTCGATCAATGAACGGATCAGAAATAAGGCGGTAATTTTATCTTCCTCAGTATTAATCACGCCGAGGTTAAGTGATGTTTCGACCACGCCAGGGACATCATCACTCATTCTCACTACCCCGTTAGGCGCAGCATTTAAGGCCGCTAATAAACGTGATTGGACGGCGCGTGTGAGAGGATCAGTTGCATTGTCAGTGGATTCCATTACCAAGGTCACTTGCTCTTCCAAGCGGCCTAACTCGTCTTGTAGCAGCGTCGCGAACCGGTCAACAGCGCCAGCCAGTGCGTCTTTTTGCGATGCAGGCACGGCAATATCGGCAAACGCTTCACGAGGAATGGCATTGCGTAATGTACCACCACGTATCGCGAGTAGGCTCATGTCGACATCATCAAGATGATGGCTCAGAAAACGGGCTAATAATTTATTGGCATTCGCTCGGCCCGTGTGAATATCCACGCCCGAGTGGCCCCCTTTTAATCCTTTAATGCCAATCGTAAAGCGTGCCAGATCTTCCTCTATCGCTTGTCGCTCGAGTGGAAAATGCATACTGGCATCCACGCCACCCGCGCAGCCCATGTACACTTCCCCTTCTTGCTCTGAGTCGGTATTGAGCAGTATGTCACCTGTTAGCCAGCCTGCTTCAAGCCCAAACGCGCCATCCATACCTGCTTCTTCGTTGGTGGTGAGCAATACTTCAAGTGGACCGTGCTCGATATCATCGGCATCGAGAACAGCAAGGCAGGATGCCATCCCCATACCGTTATCCGCACCTAACGTGGTGCCATCGGCAGTGACCCACTCCCCATCCACATAGGGACGAATAGGATCGCGGGTAAAATCGTGATCGGTATTTTCATTCTTCTGAGGCACCATATCGAGGTGGGCTTGTAAGACTACGCCCTTGCGGTTCTCCATGCCGGGAGTGGCTGGTTTACGAATGAATAGGTTACCGGCGTTATCTTGACGAACCGCTAAAC
>NZ_MUFH01000458.1:0-1436 GCF_001996115.1 Salinivibrio sp. MA427 | reverse complement strand
AATCACGACCATGCCCCGTACTAGCTTGCCAACGCCAAACCGTGCGGTTCAAGGCCGCTGCCAGCGTCACTATCACGCCCACACCGAGCGAACAAAAGATCGGACTCCCCACTGATTTTAAGCGGCTGCCTCGTTAAAATAGCGCCGGTGTGATGATAAGGAGCAACCATGACTCAGGCGCAAACGTGGCAGCAGGTGCTGGCCGAGGAAAAACAACACGCGTATTTTCGCGATACCTTAGCGTATGTCGACGGTGAAAGAGCCAAGGGCGTTCCGATCTTTCCCCCCAAAGACGATGTGTTTAATGCTTTTCGATTCACCGAGCTTGGTGATGTAAAGGTGGTGATCTTGGGTCAAGATCCCTATCACGGACCGAACCAAGCACATGGACTGAGCTTTTCGGTACGGCCAGGGATAAAAACACCGCCTTCATTGGTCAATATTTATAAAGAGCTTGCGACTGACATTGACGGTTTTAAGATCCCCTCCCACGGTTACTTACAAAGCTGGGCGCAACAGGGTGTGTTACTTCTCAATACGGTGCTGACCGTGGAGCAGGGTAAAGCGCATTCACATGCTAAGTTAGGTTGGGAAACATTGACTGATCGCGTGATCGATGCGGTGAATTCGCAACGCGAAGGCGTTGTTTTTTTACTGTGGGGGGCACATGCACAAAAAAAAGGCAAAGCCATTGACCGTGATCGCCACCATGTATTGACGGCGCCTCATCCCTCACCGCTTTCAGCTCATCGTGGTTTTTTTGGTTGTAAACACTTTTCACAAACCAATGCATATTTGCTCGAGCAGGGAAGCAATCCGATTGATTGGCAACCGCGTTTAGATGACGAGACAGCGGATAAGCATGGATGAACGGTGAAGCGCTAGCCGATAAACAGACGCTAAGCGAATAGATGAGCGTTAAGCGGACGGATCAGCGTCGGATTGAAGATAAAAAAGGTGCTCATTGAGCACCTTTTCGTCATTTTATGTTGAGGGTGAGTTAATCGAGGTCCAGTTGAGAGAAATCGCCAAAAATATCGATGTCTTCCAATTCTTTTTTTAGCCGCTGTTTATCTTTCAGCGCTTCAATTTCTCTCCATTTACGTTTGACTGGTTTTGCGCGTCCATTGCGCCGTGGTGGGTCTTGCTCAAACATATCGTTAAAGGCAATGTTTTCCATAGTCACCTCTTTTCACCTTGCGGTTAGTTTTTTAATACCACACTCGCCCCTAACATAAAATTGAAATATTTCTCATTTGTGGCAGTGAAATGAAGTTTTTATGAGATTGCGCTCACTGATTTTCCAAATCAGTGACGATTCACTCAACAGCGGCGAGTTTAAATTGACCTCGGTAGCCGTTCACGCGAAGATTGCGCGCCATATCATCATTCCTTTTTAATATGACGAGGGACAGTCAATTGAGCCTACTCACTTT
>NZ_MUFH01000457.1:0-2599 GCF_001996115.1 Salinivibrio sp. MA427 | reverse complement strand
ATTAATTACTATCTTATGGCAACCTAGTCTACGACGCAACCAGATTCTGATTGAGGGCGTATTCGATACCTAATACATTTCGCGCGATCCGTCAGAGACCTGCACTGCGCCCATCTAGTCGCTGATTGAGAGCTAAAGGCCGATCAGGCTGCAAGGTCATCGGCATGATATTCGTCACCAAGGCATTCAAGGATTCGCACGACCTGGCTGAATCGAATTTTTCATCAGCCTTTCGTGAACCCCTTTAGGGATGTGAAGCAGCAGCTGCTTTGAGGCACCCGCCTCAACCTTTCTTGCCAACCAGGAAGTACGGAGAGAACGAAGCTTGTACAGGTGTTCGTAAAACATCGGATACACCACTTAATCCCGGTATCCATCACAAGTCCATAAGTCAACGCTCTACTGAGTTTACTTGATGTATTTTTAGTTGCCCGATTTTTGCTTTTCCAGTCGTTTGTGACGGTTAGAATTCTTAGGGATTAGATACGGTGGAACCGCTTTGCGCTCATGGTATAAGTGTCTAAGCGCAAGGATCGGGTGAGACAGTAACATTCTTGGACCAGCGTACCGCATGACCGTCTTCATCTCTTGCTTTTCTGCCTTCTTATAGCAGTGGATAGGACAACGATTGCAAGTCGGTTTGTCTTGACCATAAGGGCAACGATCCAACTTCACTTCTGCATAGTCTCTCAAATGTTGGCACGCTGAACAGAGCGACTTGCCCTGATGATGATCACGACAATAGATTTGTATCATGCATGAAACGGTTTTAAATTCTGTTATAAGCTCACCGGTTAACCACTTTGAATCCATACCTTACACCTATAAAATAGTAGCAATAATAGCGGTAAGGCATAAGAAGGATGGTAACAGTAATAGCCTGCATTAAACCCTACTCCAAGCTTACCTTTTATTAATAATAATGTGATAAGACTACCCCGCCGCGCCATCTGTGCGTGCTTGACTCAGCATGGGGCCAAATCGTACCGCAAACCAGCCATAGCTTATCGTCCAAAGCAGTGCTGATGCAGCGACCAGCTCTAGGGTATAAACTGGCCAAAACCACATGCCAAACACACGCACTAATGCTGAAATCAACAGAGCATAAAACAACCAAGAAACAGCGGGGCCCTGATAAACATNGCAAAAAGATGCCAAATGAGGTTTGATGCCCAAGGGTTCATCACCAACGCTTTTAATATCAATCCAAGTGGTAAAAAGACATAAAATAGATGAAGCGAAAACAGCATCGGCACCTTGTATGCTTTCCAGCCTTGCCAGCGATAGAGCCGAACACATTGAGCAATACCCGCTGTGAGCAGCAACCCACGCGCGACTATGTTATCAGTGCCGGACACCAAAGTGACGCCAATCAATAGCACAAACAGAGCGATAATCGCTCGCTCTAGCCACACAGGTGTGCTGGACACCTGTATACCCAACTTCTTCTCCGTAAAAAACGGGATCACACGGCCACCCATTACGCTAATAAGCAGCATGAACCACAACAAGGTACTGTGCCAAACTTGATTAATAGGTAGTGAGACTTCCCCTAGCTGTACGCCGTAAGACAATGCGTTAAGTAAGGCCGCCACCGCTAAAATAGGAATAAATAGGTAATTGCGCTGACGTTTAGTCACTACCACGCGATAACCCAACGACCATGCCACGCAGGCCATAAACAGGGTATCAAGTACAAGGCTCGCCCAAATCGGGACATCCACCCAGAAGCTCAACCGCGCCAACAGCCATAATGAAAAAATGGCGAAAAGCTTCAGTCCTCGGGTTCCGGGCACACCCGTCCAGTTTTGCACCGCCGTCATTAAGAACCCACCGACAATTGCCATCGAAAAGCCAAACAGCATCTCATGAGCGTGCCACCACAGGGAGGGTACGCTCAGCGAAAAAAGGTTAGGATCAGTATAAAGCCCTGCCCAAACGGTAATGACAATGCACGAATAGAGCGCTCCAAAGAGAAAAAACGGCCGAAAACCAAGTCGAAATAGGGGTGGGATCCGATCCTCTTTTTGTTTATCCGTAACGTTTAACAACATAACCAAGCACTCCGTGAGTCAATCAGTTTCTCACCCTAGCACAAAAGAATGCTTCTCAATTGATGTCAAACAAGTCTAAAACAATTTAATGTGCCACAAAAAGTAGGGTTGTTTTGATGATTTATCGACCAAGCTACACATAAGTAACCCAAAGGGCTGGACGTCACCGGTGATAACCACAACAATTTGCTCATCACCTACCCGCGCAATATTTAAGCGGTACAGATACAGATTAAGGAGGTCCATGACCAACCCATCTAGCACAAAATTTGCGGTTCTCGGTGCCGCTCTGAATGGGATGAAGAAGTGATCGAGGACACCGGTCTACAAGCGGCGTATGACCACCAACTGCATGATGATGAGGGCGAGCCCTATCGCGGGATAGAAATAGAAGAAAAGACCAAAACAGCCGAAGCAGAGCGCATAGATGAAAACTAATTACAAAAATATCATTTAGTACAGATATAAAGTTTAAACTTGATCACAGTTCAAACACAAACTATGCTTTTTACATACTGATATGTAATTTAGTTACACATAAGGAG
>NZ_MUFH01000456.1:0-1457 GCF_001996115.1 Salinivibrio sp. MA427 | reverse complement strand
GCGTTACCCGTTCAAATCTATTTATGGGCAGAGAATCCTGAAAAGGGCTTTGTCGAAAATACCTCAGGCGCAATCATGGTACTGCTGGCATTCTTAGCCTTTATGAATGCCTGTGCGGTGATTATGCGTAAGCGTCTCGAGCGACGCTGGTAAGTCGGGAGAGAGAATCATGACGACGACAACAATGAACAACCTAACCATGACTGAAGATGTAGTAGAAGCCGCACCACAAAGCACACAAGCACCGAGTGAAACCTGTGGTATTCCGTTTGTTGATATGCCACGCATGACAGCACGAAATGTGTTCGTTAATTATGACAACGGATCTAAGCCGGCGATTAAAAATGTGAGCCTTGATATCGGCGAGAAAGAAGTGCTTGCGATGATTGGGCCATCAGGCTGTGGTAAATCGACGTTCTTGCGTTGCTTAAATCGTATGAATGATACGATCCCGGGCTGTGAGGTGACGGGGGACATCATTTTGGGAGACACTGACATTTACCACCGCGAGAGTGAAATTGTCGAATTGCGCTCACAAGTCGGCATGGTGTTCCAACGTCCTAACCCGTTTCCTAAATCCGTGTATGACAACGTTGCTTATGGCCCGCGTATTCACGGCTTGGTCGACAGTAAAACTGACTTGGATGAGCTGGTGGAGCAATCGCTGACACGCGCCGGTTTGTGGAATGAGGTTAAAGATCGCCTGGATCAGCCGGCAACCGGTTTGTCTGGTGGTCAGCAACAGCGACTTTGTATTGCACGTACTATTGCGGTCGCACCGGAAGTTATTTTGATGGATGAGCCGTGTTCAGCCCTCGATCCGATTGCCACTGGGGTGATTGAAGAGCTGATCTCGGATTTGAAGAAGAACTTCAGCATTGTGATTGTGACGCATTCCATGCAGCAAGCAGCTCGTGTGTCTGATCGCACCGCTTATTTCCATCTTGGTAGCTTGGTTGAGGTTAACACAACACAAAAAGTGTTTAATGATCCTGAGCATAAGCTGACGTCTGACTATATCAATGGTCGTTTTGGTTAAATAAGCAACGGGGTGGCAGAGGGGAAACCTATTCAAATAGGTGTTTGCTGATAATTTCAGCACTTAAGCGCGAGAAAGTAAAAACACACTTTACATCGCACTGAGTAGCCTCTACTATACGCCCCGTTCCGGAGAGATGGCTGAGTGGTTGAAAGCACCGGTCTTGAAAACCGGCAAGGGTTAATAGCCCTTCTAGGGTTCAAATCCCTATCTCTCCGCCACACAAAGAAAAGCCGCTGCTCAGTCAGCGGCTTTTTTGCATTTACTCCCTACAAATCCCTAAATCCTGACCGCGCCAACATTTTAGACCCCTTTGCCTAAACACACTGCCCAGCATCTGATAACCTAGCCGCAAAAATCGCCCTGTAAGGTCTTTTGGACGCCGCTAACCAGAGGGCGGTAGCGTGGAATGCAACAA
>NZ_MUFH01000455.1:0-1457 GCF_001996115.1 Salinivibrio sp. MA427 | reverse complement strand
GTTAATGGCCGGCCCAGCAGTGAAGTTCAGTCCTTGCTCCTGTAACAGACTAATAGCGCTGACATCGTTGGCTTCGACCTCAAATTCGCCGTTGTCACAATATTTACCCAGCTCCCGCAACTCGGCCGGGGCTTCCAGCAACGTCATAGTTGATAGCGTCACTTTCTTACCGGCTTCCCTGAGCATGTGTGCAATTTCAAGGTAATCGTCAAGCTTAAGCTCGCGGCGTTTACTACACACGATTTCACCCAAATACACATGCTCGACGTTAGAGTCAGCGGCTTCGCGGTAAAAATCCATGACTTGTTTTTTTGGCCAAAAGTAAAGAATCGGCCCTAGAGAAAATTTCATATCATTACTTCCATTTCCGATGATACGCACCGAGCGTGGTTTGACTACCCTCTGAGAGCGATGCAAGAACCGAGTTCCAATTGTCAACAACCTCAAAACCATCAGGGTCGGCCATTACGGCATCAATAGCCTGGCGCCAGACTCGGGTAATTTGTGAGACATAGGCAGGACTGCGCTGACGGCCTTCTATTTTGAGTGAGGTAATGCCCTCTTTGTGTAACTGCGGTAGTAGGCTCAAGGTGTTCAAACTCGTGGGCTCTTCCAGAACATTATAGACCTCGTCGTCGACGGAGAAGCGTCCTTTACAGAGCGTCGGATAGCCCGCTTTTTCGTTTTCAGCAAAACGGTCTATCAGCACGCCGTTTAACCGTGACTCCAGTTTGTTGTCTTGCTCGTCCCACTCAACAAAAGCAGCAGGCGAGCAGGCACCCGCGGTATTGGGCGACTCGCCGGTCAGGTATGAGCTTAGGTAGCAACGCCCTTCCGCCATAATGCACAAACTTCCGAACGCAAAAACTTCGAGTTCACGTCCGTTGTTCGCGCAAGTGCACGGACTTGCTGCATCGATAGTACACGAGGCAGTACCACTCGTTTCACACCGTATTGTTGATAAAAACGAATTGCCTCGGCATTGGTCGCCGACGCCTGCACCGATAAGTGCGTTTCTACTTTCGGGTAGCGTTCGGCGGCATAAGCCAACACAGCCAGATCGGCAATAATCAGTACGTCTGCACCAGCCAGAACGGCATCATCGACCGCCTGGCGCCACTTCTCCCAGCTGTTGGCATGCGCGAACGTGTTGATAGCAACATGCAGCTTTTTACCGTGCCGATGCACATAATCAGCTGCTTCTGACAGCTTCAGTTGGTCCAAATTAAGGCCCACAAAGTGTCTCGCGTTGGTTTCATCTTTCAAACCAACGTAAACCGCATCGGCTCCATTTTCGATAGCCGCTTTTAATGCCGGAATACTTCCAGCCGGGCAAAGCAATTCCATTCAAACCTCTATTTAGTTGTTTTGTGGTGCGCAATTTGTTTATTCATTATAGTATTGATAACATCTTTTTTGTTATTTCACGAGGAGCGAATCATGAGTACCAACAAATG
>NZ_MUFH01000454.1:0-1473 GCF_001996115.1 Salinivibrio sp. MA427 | reverse complement strand
ATGATGGCCTGCCTATCGATAAAGTCGGCAGTACTTGTACACTTGAAAACGACAAAGTTAAAACGGTCGATTTAGACAATGGTACCTCCGGTAGCACTGCCTTTTCCTACCCTTGCACGGACACCGGTAATTACAACGATAAAAAATATGTTAATGGTGCCTATTCGCCGCTCAATGACGCGCACTACTTTGGAAATGTTGTCTTTGACATGTACAAGGACTGGATGAATACCGCGCCACTTAGCTTCCAACTCACCATGCGAGTGCACTATGGCAACAATTACGAAAATGCATTCTGGAATGGTCGTTCAATGACGTTTGGCGATGGCCAAAACACTTTTTACCCCTTGGTCGATATCAACGTCAGTGCTCACGAGGTTAGTCACGGCTTTACGGAGCAAAACTCGGGGCTAATTTACGCTGACATGTCAGGCGGGATAAATGAAGCTTTCTCTGATATCGCTGGCGAAGCCGCTGAATTTTATATGCATGGTGATGTCGATTGGCTGGTTGGTGCCGATATCTTTAAAGGCTCCGGTGGGCTCCGTTACTTTGAGCAGCCTTCTCGCGATGGCAACTCGATTGATGACGCCGGCCAATATCGTGATGGCATGAATGTTCACCACTCAAGCGGTGTATACAACCGTGCCTTTTATCTACTAGCCAACAAAACGAATTGGGATGTTCGTAAAGGCTTCGAAATATTTACTACGGCTAACCAACTATATTGGACCGCAAATAGTACATTTGATCAGGGTGCATGTGGCGTAGCAAAAGCCGCCAAAGACCTGGCTTATAACGAGCAAGATGTCATTGACGCCTTTAACGCGGTAGGTGTTAGCGCAAGTTGTGACGATAACACTAACAATGTACTTCTACCAAACCAGCCTATTACAGGCTTAGCCGGTGGCAGTGGAAGCGAGACTTTTTTTACATTTACCGTGGATAGTAGCCGCAGTGTCAACGTCAGCATGAGTGGTGGATCTGGTGATGCAGACCTTTATGTCAAGGAAGGAAGCAAACCGACCACCAGCAATTGGGATTGCCGCCCCTACAACAACGGCAATAATGAAAACTGCACACTAAATGCGCAGCAAAACGTGACATACCACGTCATGCTACGTGGCTATCAAAACTATTCAAACGTCAGTTTAGTCCGCGATTAACCGCTATCATGCCGCTGTAATCACAGCGGCATTTTTGTCTAGTCGACATAGGGTATTTACTGAAAAGATAGACAATTTAAGGTCTATCCTTTTTCTCTTTGATGATTTAGCTATCAATGTAAACGCTGAGCGTGCATATAAATTTATAGCTTTCATCTCGTTATAGACATTAATCACACGATTATCACAGGTAAAAAAAGATCACGACGCTCATATTTTTTATCTCGTCTACGCTTATAAGAAGATAAAAAAATTGGAGGCACCATGCTCAAACACCTGTTCACACTCGCTTTCTCAGCATTACTAC
>NZ_MUFH01000453.1:0-1482 GCF_001996115.1 Salinivibrio sp. MA427 | reverse complement strand
GAGATACTGCCATCGATGTTGACATCACCGCCAGCTAACCCTGTGCCTTTGATGCGCAATGGCGGGTAACCTTCGGCCTCGAGATAACGGACATCGGCGCCGATCGCATTGAGCGCGTCGACCAAGTGACCAATCGGGCGTTCTTTCATTCTTGGTTCGCCAGTCAAGGTCACCTCGCCTTTACCCAGGCACAGTGCCGCAGTTAAAGGCCGCATCGCTGTGCCGGCATTGCCCAAAAATAGCTCAAGCGGGGTGTCGACCTGAAAAGCTTGTCCCAGCCCTTCTACCACACATTCGGTGCGAWCCGAAGACAGTTGATACGACACACCTAACGCGGTAAATGCATTAAGCATATGCCGAATGTCATCACTATCGAGTAGGTTGGTCAATCGTGTGGTGCCTGACGCTAACGCGGCAAGCAGCAAGGCGCGATTAGACACGCTTTTCGAGCCAGGTAGGTTAATTTGACCATTAACATGAGAGATGGGGGAAAGTGTCAGTTGCTCCATTCTGGTTTATATCCGTGATGCTTAGTGTCCCCAGAGTAACCAAAATACAAGCTGTCTCACAATTATTATTTTTATCAAAGTGTCGAGAAGGGAAATAAAAAGACCGCTTTCACGACAAAAGCGGTCTTTTTCGATAAATCTTACCTGGACACGGTGAATCAGCCGTGCGTTTTCTCAAACTCATGCATAAAGTCCACGAGGGCTTGCACCCCTTCTAGTGGCATCGCGTTATAAATAGACGCTCGCATCCCACCCACGTCACGGTGGCCTTTGAGTGCATGTAGGCCTTGCGCTGTCGCTTCCGCGAGGAAGGTGTCATCCAGCTCACTATTGGCCAGTTGAAACGGCACATTCATCAATGATCGGTTGTCAGGATGAATCTGGTTCCGGTACAAGCTTGACTGGTCTATGGCATCGTATAGCAACGCCGCTTTTTGTTGGTTACGCGCGTACACCGCTTCAATACCACCTTGTTGTTTTAACCACTTAAACACTTCAGCCGCAAGATACCAGCCAAAGGTCGGTGGTGTGTTAAACATGGAGTCTTTATCGGCCAATACTTTGTAATTGAGCACACTTGGCAATACATCTTTTGCCAAGCCCAGTAAGTCATCACGCACGATGACCAGTGTGAGTCCAGCAGGGCCAATATTCTTCTGTGCACCCGCATAAATAACACCATATCGAGACACGTCGATCGGACGTGATAAAATGGTCGATGACATGTCGGCGACAATCGGCTTATGGGTGTCGGGCAGATCGTTAATTTCAATGCCATCAATGGTTTCATTCGGGCAAAAATGCACATACGCAGCGTCACTACTGAGCAACCAATCTTTGGCTGGCGAGATAGCTCGCTTACCGTCACGCTCGCGTCGAACGWTAATCACATTCGGTGTGCAATAGCGCTTTGCTTCTTTGACGGCACTCTCGGCCCAATAACCGCCATCAACGTAATCAGCAATGGTATGGT
>NZ_MUFH01000452.1:0-1482 GCF_001996115.1 Salinivibrio sp. MA427 | reverse complement strand
GTGTTAAGGTGACCTGCCCGTTATCCTGTGACACATCAACCAGCTCGACGGCTGACATGCCAATACCGTTAGGGCGAAACGTTGCTCGGCTAGCAAAGACGCCAATACGTTCATTCCCACCTAAACGAGGGGGACGCACTGTCGGTCGCCATCCTTTCTCTAAGTTTTGGTCAAAGAGAAAGAGCAACCATAGATGGGAATATTGTTCGATGCCTCGGACAGCCTCAATCTGATTCGCGTCATCGTGTAATTTAAGGTGGGCAAGCGCACTCGGTGCCAGCCCCGGTTGGCGAGGAACAGCAAACTTTTCTTTAAACGGTGATAGGAGCGTGCCGATCGGCGTGATAGAAAATGGGGAGCGCATAAACGAATAAACCCGACAATAAAGCCGCTATACTAGCATGCGAAAGAGACGGGGAGTATGGATGCAAGTCAGTCTTGAGCGTGACATAATCTGGTGACTATTGATGAAGAGGAAAAATGCGTGAGGCTACCAGCAATTWTTATCGATCGTGATGGCGTGGTGAATGTTGACCACGGTTATGTGGCCAGTATCGATAACTTTGAATACATTGACGGTGTGTTTGAGGCGTGCCGCGCGTTAAAAGAAAAAGGATATCTTTTAGTGTTAGTCACTAATCAAGCGGGCATTGCTCGGGATTACTACAGCGAAGAAGATTTCTTACAATTGACAGAGTGGATGGATTGGAACTTTGCCGATAAAGGTGTCGATTTCGATGGCATCTACTATTGCCCGCATCATGCATTAGACGGCATCGGTGAATATCAACTTGATTGTGACTGCCGAAAACCTAAACCAGGCATGCTCTTAGAGGCAGCGGAAGAGCTTGATATTGATTTATCTCGCTCTGTGATGGTGGGTGATAAAGCAGATGACATGAAAGCCGCTCAAGCAGCAGGCATCGAAACGCGATTTCTGGTTCGTTCAGGGAAGCCTATTACCGAAGAAGGGATGGCGTTAGCGACCGCGGTCCTCGTATCGATTGCCGATGTGCCGGATGCATTGAAAGATACCCAAGCGTAAACATATATTTAACGATACGGCGAAAAGTTGTGCGATTAGATTTTTTTGAACAAAAACACTTGCATCAAAAAAACAACTCTCTATAATTCGCTTCTCGTTTGCACGGCAAGCCGAGCTAACAACGGCAACACAGACAAGCAAAACAAAATGCTTGACTCAATGCCAAAGTGGCGTATTATGCCACTCCCGCTTAACGATGAGCGGCGCTCTTTAACAATTTGACCTATGCAATCTGTGTGGGCACTCGTTGAGAATAGACAAAAAGATTTATTCGATAAACTGAGTGACCAATACGAAACAACGTTTACGTTGTTCGGCACAGTCAATTCGTTTGTCTCGCAAGAGACGAACAAAACAGTATTTATCGAGCCGTTTGTCTTTTCTTAGGAAAAGCAAACACCAAAACTTTAATTGAAGAGTTTGATCATGGCTCAGAG
>NZ_MUFH01000451.1:0-1487 GCF_001996115.1 Salinivibrio sp. MA427 | reverse complement strand
GCGCACACGTCGCCGCCGCTTTAAAGCACGGCGCGACTAAGCAAGAATGCGTAGAAGCAATTAATGTTGCCATTGTGATGGGCGGTGGTCCGTCGTTGATTTACGGCTCTCAAGCACTGGAAGCCGTCGAGCAGTTGAGCGAGGCGTAACACTTAAAATAAACGACATTAAAAAAGCGCAGCCGCTGCCAACTGCGCTTCTTCATCTATATATAAGCCACCGATTTACCCGCGGTAATATCGCTGCGGCACAAACGGCATTTTTTCGACCGTCATAGGCAATTTCTTGCCACGCACTTCCGCGTATACCTCGGTGCCGGGGGCAATAAACTCAGGTGGGAGGTAACCCATCGCCACGGGCATCCCTTTAGTAGGGCCAAAGGTGCCACTGGTCACGATGCCAATTTGGTTGTCGTCCGCATCAAACAGTTTACTTCCTTCACGGACCGGCGCTTTGCTTTGACCGACTAAACCAATCCGCTTCCGACTCACCGCTTTAGTCGCTATTTGATCCAAAATGATTTGCTCACCGGGAAAGCCACCTGCGCGCTCACCATCAGCGCGACGAACTTTACTGATTGCCCAGATTAAGGTTGCTTCAACCGGCGTAGTGGTGGTGTCCAAATCATGACCATACAGGCATAAGCCACACTCCAAACGCAATGAATCCCGCGCACCTAAGCCAATCCATTCTACTGCCTCATCATCGAGCAACGCTTTTGCCAACGACGCAGCATGCTCAGCCGGCACCGAAACCTCAAACCCATCTTCGCCAGTGTAACCTGAGCGACTCACCACACACTCAATGCCGTTGACCGTAATAGGCTGAATATCCATAAAGACCATCTCACTGACCTGCGGGTTAAAGGTCGCCAGCACCTCGGCCGCTTTTGGTCCTTGCAAGGCCAGCAAAGCACGATCGTCAACAACATCGACGGTCACATCCCCTTTAAGATTATCGCGCAAATGCTGAATATCCTGGGCTTTGCAGGCGGCATTGACCACCAAGAACAAGTGATCGCCTAAGTTCGCAATCATGAGATCATCAAGAATCCCACCTTGCTCATTGGTAAACACCGCATAGCGTTGTTTTCCTTTCGGTAAATCGACGACGTCTACAGGCACCAATGTTTCGAGCGCTTTCGCGGCGTCATCACCATGGAGGCGAATTTGCCCCATATGAGAAACATCAAATAATCCCGCCTGTTCGCGGCAATGCAAGTGCTCTTTGCGCACCCCTAGCGGATACTGGACTGGCATTTCATAGCCCGCAAAGGGAACCATTTTTGCCCCCATATCAAGGTGCAAGCCGTGTAACGGGGTGGTTAGTAACTCTGCCATCATTCTCTCCATATTGTGCCTGCGGGCATCATGCCCACGTGAAGCAAGGCGTTTGTGTGGTCATTAAGAAGCGGTCACCCATAAGATCAATGCATCGGCGTCACTCACTGACGCCAACATGTGTCCCATGGTGGCGTCGTAATACAC
>NZ_MUFH01000450.1:0-1496 GCF_001996115.1 Salinivibrio sp. MA427 | reverse complement strand
CAATAAATTTAAGAGTGATTCACAACGCTCGGCGCTTTCACTTCAAGCCAGTTTAGTGTTTATGGCACAATGCTTTAGGTAGGGTGGTTAGCGTTGTTCACACCTTAATTTGGCGTTATGCAAAATGGAGTTGACCTTTTGAGAAGCGATTTGGAAAAACGATGTTTGCTGTGTGAAGAAGTGATTTCCACAGAAACAGACTCTCGTGAACACTTGATCCCAAACTCTATTGGAGGGAGGAAGAAAGTCTCGGGTTTTCTGTGTGTGGACTGCAACTCAGAATCTGGTGATAACTGGGAGTCTGCACTTGCGCGCCAAATGAACCCGTTGAGTCTGTTTTTTCGCATTAACAGGGAGCGTGGTGATGCACCTTCGCAGAAGTTTCAAACCACCAGCGGAGATGAATGGGTACTCAATGCTGATRGAACGCTGGACTTACCAAGACCTATTTTCAAAGAGCAGAAGGATGAAAACGGCGTAGAGATTAACATTTCTGCCAGAAACATCGCTGAAGCAAAAAGGATGTTGAAAGGTGTCGCCAGGAAATACCCCCAACTTGATGCTGATGAACTGCTTGAGAAAGCCCAGACGAAATCCAGCTATTCTCAGAATCCAATTAAATTCAACTTATCCTTCGGTGGTTTAGATGCAGGGCGCTCATTTGTCAAAACAGCGCTTGCGTTGGTCTCTACAACTGGCGTGAGCGTGAGAGACTGTGAGCATGCTATTCAATTTCTAAAAAAACAAGAATCTGAGCCGTGTTTTGGGTATTACTACGAGAAGGATTTAGTGCTTGAAAGGCCCGCTGGAATTCCAATTCACATTGTCCATGTTAATGGCGATCCAGATATCAATATCATTCGTGGATACGTCGAATACTTTGGTGTAATGCGGGTTGTCATGTGTTTGTCGAGCAGCTATTCAGGGAAAGCATTCTCGGCAACGTATTCGATTGATCCGACCAAAGGTAAGGAGCTGGATCTCGATGTTGACTTGGATTTGACGTCCACTGGCATACGCAAGGCATATGACTATGAGAAGTGGGATGGCAATGCCGTACAGGAGGCTATGGGTGCAGTTATAGGCCCAACACTGGAAATGCAACATGAAAAAGAAAGGGAGAGAGTTCTAGAGGAGGCGGTTGGGTATGCATTCGCCAATTGCGGAGCAAAAGAAGGCGAAACAATAACCGAAGAGCAACACAACCGTCTGGTGGGCCTGTTACGGGAGAAATTGGAGCCATGGGTGTTAAATCAACTCACTGGTCGGCATAGGCGTGATTAGGCATAACAAGTTGCTGCACGCGGATAAATTACTCGCTGCGCTCATAATTTACCGGTGAGCAAGGCGTTAGTGCTCAGGGGAACATTGGGTGTTAAATCAACTCACTGGTCGGCATAGGCGTGATTAGGCATAACAAGTTGCTGCACGCGGATAAATTACTCGCTGCGCTCATAATTTACCGGTGAGCAAGGCGTTAGTGCTCAGGGGAACAT
>NZ_MUFH01000045.1:0-13253 GCF_001996115.1 Salinivibrio sp. MA427 | reverse complement strand
ATCAGGGCCAGTGATAAGACTGCGCCGCGACAGCCTATCATAAGGAGCTAGCATGTCAGACCATCCGCCCGGACAATTTGGTCGCGACGATATCGTGATTGAAGATATCTCACCACTTTATCAAGGCTTCTTTTCTATTCAACGCTATCAGTTTCGTCATCGTCTATTTGAGGGCGGCTGGAGCGGTGCGGTGGTACGAGAGCTGTTTGAGCGTGGACACGCCGTCGCGGTATTGCCGTATGATCCAGGGCGAGATGAGGTGGTCATGCTTGAGCAAATCCGCGTCGGGGCGATGGCAGCGGGTGCGACGCCGTGGCAGTTAGAAATTGTCGCGGGCATGATCGATAGCGATGAATCACCAGAGCAAGTGGCACACCGTGAAGCGCGAGAAGAAGCTGGATTGTTGTTGCAGCAAATGGAACATGTCACCCGTTATTTATCCAGCTCCGGTGGGTGCTCTGAGCAACTCGATGTATTTGTTGCCATTGTGGATGCGAGTGATGCCGAGGGGATTCATGGTCTAGACACTGAGAATGAAGACATTCTTGTTCATCGTTTTTCTCGAGAGCAGGCGTATCAAAAAGTGGTCGATGGTGAAATTGAGAATGCAGCCTCGATCATTGCTTTACAATGGTTGGAACTCAATGCGGTGAGATTGCGTCAGAGTTATAATCGTTAAAACCGATAACCGATCGTGTACGCATTACGCAGGCTCGAATAACAAGTAGGTACCCGTGAAAACTAATTATCGTGTCGACTTATCGGCGATGATGCGCCTTTATGAAACCAATTACGCCAAGCTTGTTCGTCTGATGCCACAGCCGGATGAGGTAGGTCGCGTCTGCCGATACGATATTCATGGTCAGGAATATGCGCTGGTGGTCCGCGAGTCGACGCGTTATACCACCTTGCTTGATATCGCGCAGCTTAGTCCAGGAGACGCACCTTCGTATTTACATGCTAACCTGACTGTACGCTTGTATCATGATGCACGCGTGGCGGAAGTGTGTACCACGCAGCAGATTTCGCGCTTGAAACCACGTTATGATTACCCAAATCCGCGCATGCATCAGCGTGATGAAAAGCATCAAGTAAATGCATTTTTATCGGATTGGCTCGGCCATTGTTTGCGTCGTGGCATTAGCGCGTCTAATCCTATGTATAAATCATCGTTAAACTAAACCAGCAAAGGTACTTTCAACGTTGCAGCCTTGTCAGATAGATAACGCCCACGGCGATTGCATTCGTCTCTTGCAAATTACCGACACGCACCTGTTCGCCGATGAGCAGGGCAGTTTGCTGGGTATCAACACACTTCAAAGCTATCACGCCGTGTTAGAGGCAATCAGTGCGACATCGAAGCCTTTCGATGCCATTATTGCCACGGGCGATTTATCGCAAGATCACTCTGCATTGTCATATCGCCGTTTTGTCGACGGGATTCAGCGCTGGAAACAGCCTTGCTTTTGGCTGCCAGGCAATCATGACTTTCAGCCTGAAATGCGCGCGGTGCTGCACTCGAACACCTTGATGGCCCGTTCGCAGGTCTTATTAGGAGAGCACTGGCAAATGATCTTGCTCGACAGCCAGGTCGCGGGTGTGCCGCACGGTGAATTATCTCACGATCAACTCAAACGCTTAGATGCGGATTTAAGTGCTTATCCAGAGCGACACGCGCTCGTGCTATTGCATCACCATCCTTTGGAGGCAGGAAGCACTTGGCTTGATCAGCATAAACTGGTCAATCGAGAGGCGTTTTGGCAGATTATGGCTCGCCATCCTCAAGCGAAAGTGGTGGTGTGTGGCCATATTCATCAGGCGTTAGATATTCGTCATCAAGGCGCGCGTGTGATGGCAGCGCCTTCAACCTGTATCCAGTTTATGCCCGATTCGCATGATTTTGCCCTCGATAACCAAAACCCGGGTTGGCGCTGGCTGACGCTTTATCCTGACGGACACATTGACACGCAAGTTGAACGTGTCACCGGACGTTACTTCCGTCCTGACTTTGACTCGAGCGGGTATTAATCAACATGGCATCTGCGTTACTTTACTTACATGGCTTTAATAGCTCGCCACACTCATTAAAAGCCACGCAAATGCGTGAGTTTTGCCATCGTTACCGGCCTGATATTGATGTATTGGTCCCGCAACTCCCTAGCCATCCCGCGCCGACTATCGATTTACTTTCTGAACGGGTAGAGGCCTACAGGGAAACGCATCAACTAGGATTGGTCGGAAGCTCATTAGGGGGATTCCTCGCCACTTGGTTGAGTGAACGTTATCAATTGCCTGCTGTACTGGTGAACCCTGCGGTTCGCCCTTATGAGTTATTGCAAGACTATATTGGCGAGCAGGTTAACCCTTATACCCAAGAACATTACCACTTGGATGCCGCTGATATTCTCGCCCTGCGTGAGCTTGATGTGCCCACGCTGTCTGAGCCTTCGCGCTTTTGGTTATTACAACAAATGGGTGATGAAGTATTAGATTACCGTCAGGCGGTGGAGAAATTTAACGCGAGCAAACAGACCGTTGAGCCTCATGGCGATCATAGTTTTATTGGCTTTGAACGCTATTGCGAGGAGATACTGCAATTTCTCGGCGTATAATCTGCTTACCACGCCAATGCTTGTCCACTTATGCTTTGACCAATGCCTTGTCCACCCATGTTTATCTGCCAAAGTGCTCTGCTAAGCGGATGACTAAGCCAATTATGACTCGGATGGCAGTTCACAGAAACTCGTGGCAATCTGGGGTCGCGCTTGACAAGCGGATCCCCCTTGCTGACCATGTCATCACATTTATTAAGCTAATCGATTATGACAGAACAAAACTATAACGCAGGATCGATAGAAGTCCTCAATGGGCTCGAGCCAGTGCGCCGACGTCCGGGTATGTACACCGATACCAGCCGTCCCAACCATTTGGGGCAAGAAGTGATCGATAATAGTGTCGATGAAGCGCTAGCCGGTCACGCCAGTAAAATTGATGTCATTCTTCATGCAGATCAGTCATTAGAGGTGATTGATGATGGTCGAGGGATGCCGGTTGATATCCACCCAGAAGAGGGCGTCTCTGGGGTCGAACTGATTTTATGTAAACTCCATGCTGGCGGTAAGTTTTCCAATAAAAGCTACCAGTTTAGTGGCGGCCTGCATGGGGTGGGTATTTCGGTTGTTAACGCTTTGTCTCATCGGGTCGAGATCAGCGTTAAACGCGACGGTCAGGTGTATGACATCGCGTTCGAAAATGGCGATAAAGTACAAGACTTGACTGTCACCGGAACATGTGGACGCCGTAATCGAGGTACCCGCGTTCATTTTTGGCCCGATAGCCAATTTTTTGATTCGGACAAGTTCTCGCTTACGCGCTTGAAAACCATTTTAAAAGCCAAGGCTGTATTGTGTCCGGGCTTGACGGTGAATCTGACGGATAAAAACACCAATGAAACCATTACTTGGTGCTATGAAGACGGGCTCAAAGACTACTTAGCACACAGTGTGAAAGGTTATGAGGTACTGCCCGAGACACCTTTTATCGGTGAATTTAGTGGCCAAAGTGAAGCCGCTGATTGGGCGGTGATTTGGCTCCCAGATGGGGGAGAGTTAACCACCGAAAGTTATGTGAATTTAATTCCAACCCCACAGGGCGGTACCCACGTTAATGGCTTACGCCAAGGTATGTTGGAAGCAATGCGGGAGTTTTGTGAATTTCGCAACCTATTGCCTCGCGGGGTCAAGTTGACCGCGGACGATATTTGGGAGCGTTGTGCCTACGTGCTCTCGGTTAAAATTCAAGACCCGCAATTTGCTGGACAAACCAAAGAGCGCTTGTCATCGCGCCAATGTGCGGCGTTTGTCTCTGGCGTGGTAAAAGATGCGTTCAGCCTTTGGCTTAATGAGCGTCCTCATTTGGCTGAGCGCTTGGCAGAAGTCTGTATCGCCAGCGCCCATCGACGGATGCGTGCCGCCAAGAAAGTGGTGCGTAAAAAAGTGGCGTCTGGCCCTGCATTACCTGGCAAGTTAACGGATTGTGCCATGCAAGACTCCAGTCGTACTGAGCTCTTTTTGGTCGAAGGGGATTCTGCAGGTGGGTCGGCCAAACAAGCGCGCGATCGAGAATTCCAGGCGGTGATGCCGCTTCGAGGGAAGATCCTGAATACCTGGGAAGTTTCAGCAGACCAAGTACTCGCCTCGCAAGAAGTACACGATATTTCGGTCGCGCTGGGGATCGATCCGGACTCGAGCGATTTATCTCACCTGCGTTACGATAAAATTTGTATCTTGGCCGATGCGGACTCAGATGGCCTGCATATTGCGACCCTTCTATGCGCATTATTTATGCAACATTTTCACGCGTTGGTCAGAGGTGGCCACGTTTATGTCGCGATGCCGCCTTTGTACCGGATTGATTGTGGAAAAGAGGTCTTTTATGCCTTGGACGAGGATGAAAAGGCCGGGATCTTGGAGCGTTTAAGTAATAAGCGTGGCAAGATAAATGTTCAACGTTTCAAAGGGTTAGGGGAAATGAACCCCTTACAACTGCGTGAGACCACCATGGACCCCAATACTCGGCGCTTGGTACAGCTCACTATCGATGACGAAGAGCAAACGCAACAGCTGATGGATATGTTGCTGGGGAAAAAGCGAGCGGAAGATYGCCGCCATTGGCTGCAGCAAAAAGGCGATATGGCCGAACTTATCGATATTTAAATAACTATAACGGGATCTTATTCGCATGACAGAGGTGACTTATGATGGCGTAGAGCAGCTTGCCCTTCGCCAGTTCACTGAGGACGCTTACCTCAATTACTCGATGTACGTCATCATGGATCGCGCACTGCCGTTTATCGGCGATGGCTTAAAGCCAGTGCAGCGCCGGATTATTTACGCGATGTCCGAGTTGGGGCTTTCCGCCTCCGCAAAGTATAAAAAATCGGCCCGTACCGTTGGCGATGTGTTGGGTAAATACCACCCCCACGGGGATGCGGCTTGCTATGAAGCCATGGTGTTGATGGCGCAGCCGTTTTCTTATCGCTACCCACTGGTTGATGGGCAAGGGAACTGGGGCGCACCGGACGATCCTAAATCCTTTGCTGCGATGCGGTATACCGAATCACGTCTTTCACGCTTTTCAGAAGTGTTGCTGCAAGAGCTTGGCCAGGGCACGGTTGAATGGGGCCCCAATTTTGATGGCACCATGAAAGAGCCGAAGACCTTACCGGCACGTTTACCGCATATTTTATTAAATGGTATTACTGGGATTGCAGTGGGTATGGCCACCGACATTCCCCCGCACAATGCCCGGGAACTCGCCAATGCGCTGGCGGCGATGATTGATAAGCCCAGTATGGATTTAGACGGCGTGCTTGAGTATGTTCAAGGCCCTGACTATCCGACCGAAGCTGAAGTGATCACGCCAAAATCAGATTTGAAAAAGCTCTATACCAGCGGACGCGGATCCATCAAGATGCGTGCTTTGTGGCATAAAGAAAGCAACGAAATTGTGATCACAGCGTTGCCGCATCAAGTCTCTGGTGCCAAATTATTAGAGCAAATCGCCAATCAGATGCGGGCGAAAAAGCTGCCGATGGTGGATGATTTACGCGATGAATCGGATCATGAAAATCCAACGCGTATTGTCATCGTTCCGCGCTCGAATCGTGTTGACTGTGATCAGCTGATGGATCACTTATTCGCGTCAACCGATTTAGAGAAAAGCTATCGCGTTAACCTCAATATGATTGGCCTGGACGGTCGGCCGCAGGTCAAAGGCTTACACGGCATTTTGTCTGAATGGTTAACCTTCCGACGCCAAACCGTAAGACGTCGCCTTGAGCATCGCTTGGAAAAAGTGCTCGCTCGCCTGCATATTTTGGAGGGCTTACTCGCCGCTTACCTCAATATTGACGAGGTGATTGAGATCATCCGCAGTGAAGATGAGCCAAAGGCGGAGTTGATTCAGCGCTTCGGTTTGAGTGAGAAACAGGCCGAAGCCATTCTTGAGATCAAGTTGCGCCAGTTGGCCAAGTTAGAAGAGATTAAAATTCGCGGTGAGCAAGATGAGCTCAGCAAAGAGCGCGACAAACTCGAAACATTGCTGGGGTCAGATCGTCGGTTAAACACCTTGATCAAAAAAGAAATCCTAGCGGATGCAGAAAAATATGGTGACGACCGCCGTTCTCCTTTGATCGAGCGTGCCGAGGCCAAAGCGTTAACGGAACGTGATTTAGTCCCCAGTGAGCCCATCACTGTGGTGTTATCTGACAAAGGTTGGATTCGTCATGCCAAAGGCCATGATGTTGATGCCAGCAGCCTAAATTACAAAGCCGGGGATCAATTCCTCGATGCCGCACCGGGTAAGAGTAATCAACCTGCGGTGTTCTTGGGATCAGATGGGCGCAGTTATGCGATCGAATCGCATACCTTGCCGTCAGCACGAAGCCAAGGCGAGCCGATTACGGGTCGAATTAATATCACGCCAGGATCATCGATTCGTCATGTACTCATGGCAGATGAAAACCAGTTTATGCTGATGGCTTCCGATGCGGGCTATGGCTTTGTGTGTAAACAAGCCGATATGCTGTCAAAAAACCGTAGCGGCAAAGCCTTGCTAACGGTGCCCGCGCATGCTGAGGTGATGCCGCCTCGTCAAATCAGCCAGCTAGAAACGGATTTGATTGTGGCTATTTCTAATGAAGGGCGAATGCTGGTCTTTCCTGTGCATGAACTTCCCCAGTTGAGCAAAGGCAAAGGCAATAAAATCATTAATATCCCTGGCGCACGCGCGAAATCGCGTGAAGAAGTGTTAAGTCAGCTCTATGTCGTGCCCGCCGATGTAGGGATTACTCTGCACGCAGGTAAACGGAAATTAACGTTAAAGCCAGACGATTTGGCTCATTATCGTGGTGAGCGTGGTCGTCGAGGGAGTATGCTGCCTCGAGGCCTTCAGCGCGTCGATGAGATAGATATTCTCACTGATGAATAACACAACGTCCGCCCTTGTGATCAAGGGCGGCGTGGGTGCATTTTTGTGCTGAATCCGTATACTGACTCGCCTTCTACGCTGGCTCTTTGGAGAGAGAAATGATTTTTGTCGTGCGACTGCTGGCATTATTAATTGCCGCTGTGTTGCTGTTTGTCTTTGGTGGGCTTTACTGCTTATTAAGCCCCCGTAACCCCCGTAATTGCTATCATATCAGTAAATGGTTTGGGCGCCTCTCTCGTTTATTTGGGATTCGCTTGGAACTGCGTTTTGCCGAAGGCGCACCGCGCGAGCCCGGTGCCAGTGTTTGTATTGCCAACCACCAAAGTAACTGGGATATGGTGACCTTATCCAATGCATTAATGCCTGGCGCGGTCACCGTTGGTAAAAAAAGCCTCTTGTGGGTACCGATTTTTGGCCAGCTTTATTGGCTAACCGGCAACGTATTGATTGATCGAGCGAACCGCAGTAAAGCGATGGGGACCATTGCGCAGGTGACGGAAAAGATCCGTGCCAAGCAACTGAGCGTATGGTTATTCCCAGAGGGGACACGTTCTCGCGGGCGTGGGTTATTGCCTTTTAAAACCGGCGCGTTTCACGCCGCAATCGGTGCCAACGTGCCTTTGATCCCGATCGTATGCAGCTCAACGCATCATTTAAAAGCCAATCGTTGGAACAATGGTCATGTGATTGTTGAAGTGATGGCACCGATTTCATCTGAGAGCTACGATAAAGACAATGTTCGTGCGCTTGCTAAACACTGCCACCAAGTGATGAAAAGCAAGTTAGAACAGCTTGATGCAGAAGTTGCGGAACGTAATCAACGCGACCGCTAATTGAGGATTCACTTATGACTTCAACCCAGCGCCACCATGTTGTGTTGGTCTCACCTAATGGTGAACCACAAGGGATCGCTGAAAAGTTGGAGGCGCATCAGCAAGGATGGCTGCATATGGCCTTCTCCGTTATGTTATTTCGATGCAACGCCAATGGGGAGCGTGAGTATCTACTCCAACGTCGGGCGGCAGATAAATATCACAGTGGCGGGTTGTGGACTAACACCTGTTGTTCACACCCCAAACAGGATGAACCGATTGCCGCAGCGGCAAAGCGGCGTCTATACGAAGAGTTAGGTATTGCGCGTCCGCTCAACTTTATGATGGGACCTTGGTTTGAATATCGCGCAGAGTTGGGCAACGGGTTGATTGAACACGAGTTGGATCAAGTCATTGCCTGTGAGGTGAATCGCGTCGATATGATCTTAAACCCAGATGAGGTAGAAGATTGTCGCTGGTGGTCGGAAAGTGAGGTGAGGCAGGCAGTCGCAGAGAGCCCTGAGCGATTTACCGCATGGTTTGAGCAGGTACTGACCCGGATTCATGCGATGGTTGAGTTGCCAACCGCCTCGCAGATATAAACCGAGATTGGCTGGGTGACAATTAAGCGGCGTCGTCGACGCCGCTTTTTTTCTTTAAGCGCTACGTACTGCGATGGCTTCAATTTCAATATCAACATCTTTGGGCAGGCGTGCCACTTCAACACACGAACGTGCTGGATAGTTTTCTACCCCGTGCTCGTCAAAGAATGCACCATACACTTTGTTGATATCGGCAAAGTCTTCCATGTTTTTCACAAACACAGTGAGCTTAGCAATATCGTTCACTTTCAGTCCTGCCGCTTCGACAACCGCTTTAACATTATCCAGAGACTGGCGTGCTTGCGCTGTAATTTCTGGTGAAATCTGTCCAGTTACCGGGTTAACCGGGATTTGGCCAGAAGTAAGGATCATATTGCCAAGATCAACCCCTTGTGAATAAGGACCGATCGCTTCTGGCGCCTGTTCAGTTTGCAGTACTTGGATCATTGTCTATTCCTTTGTTAAAACGCAACACCTATAGTCTGCAACGGTTATCCAGCCAGGTAAAGCCGTTTACACGGGGGCAAGGCGATCACGGACCACTTGCTCGCAGGCACTGAGATCGCTTAAGCGGCGAGGGGCGACCAAAATGGTGTCGTTGCCGCCTACCGTGCCTAAAATTAAGGGGTGCCGGTGAAGATCGATTAAGCGTGCAATCAGTTGGGCACCGCCTGGATGTGTTTTTACCACCACCATGGCGTGGCTACAGGTGATCGCGTCAATTTGTGATCCAACCGAAGAGATCGCATACACAGGCTCCATCTCGCCACTCAGCGTATAGACTTTTTGTCCATGCGCATTGGGTACTTTGGCGACCCCCAGCTTTGATAATAACCGAGAGACAGTCGATTGGCTGACATCAAGATAGCCAAGATCCACCAGTTGCTGACGCACAGCATCTTGGGTGGTAAAGCTTTGGGTTTGGAGTAAATGCCGGCACGTTGAAAGGATATCGTCCTCTGGTGTGGCGGCTGTTACCGATAGAATTGCATCATCAACCACGGGCAACCCCTTATAATTAACGGCACTTTACTTTAATATCAGTAGATAAAACTGATGATTAGCGATTCAATCGCATATGCTATCAGTTGCGGTAAAGGGAAACCTTGATGCGTGTCACTGCGTGGTATCAAGAGGAGAAGCAGGGCGCCGTGTGACGCCCTGTTAGGGGATTAATCGCCGAGGGTGGCGACCATCACCGCTTTGATGGTGTGTAAGCGATTTTCTGCTTCGTCAAAAACGATAGAGCAGTCTGACTCAAACACATCTTCGGTGACTTCTAGTCCTTTTAGGCCGTATTTTTGTTCTATTTCGGCGCCGACGGTGGTTTCGTTATTATGGAACGCGGGCAAGCAATGCATGAATTTTACATGTGGATTACCGGTTGCTTTCACTACATCCATATTGACTTGATAGGGTTTCATCATCGCGACGCGCTCGTCCCAAGCCTCTTTAGACTCGCCCATGGAAACCCAGACGTCGGTATACAAGAAATCACAATCTTTAACGCCTTCTTGTACGTCTTCGGTGAGCGTAATGCGCGCGCCGGTTTGCTCTGCAATTTCACGGCATTGTGTCACCAATGCGTCTTCCGGCCAGAATGCTTTTGGTGCAACCAAGCGAATATCCATCCCCATTTTCGCTGCACCGACCATCAGGGAGTTTCCCATGTTGTTGCGAGCATCGCCTAGATAAGCAAAGCGCATTTCATGAAGCTGCTTACCACGGCCATGTTCGAGCATGGTCATTAAATCGGCTAAGATTTGTGTAGGGTGAAACTCGGTGGTCAGGCCATTCCATACAGGTACCCCGGCAAACTCACCGAGCTCTTCGACAATGTCTTGTCCAAAGCCACGGTATTCAATACCGTCATACATGCGGCCGAGTACGCGAGCGGTGTCTTTCATCGACTCTTTATGACCAATTTGAGAGCCGGTTGGGCCGATGTWGCTGACTTGGCCGCCTTGGTCGAACGCAGCGGTTTCAAAGGCACAGCGGGTGCGTGTTGAGGCTTTTTCGAAGATCAGAGCAATGTTCTTACCTTTTAGACGCGGCGTTTCATAACCGTTGTATTTGGCTTTTTTGAGTTCAATAGCCATGTCGATAAAGTGTTGGATCTCACGAGGCGTGAAGTCCAGTAGTTTCAGAAAGTTACGGTTGCGTAGGTTAAAAGCCATAATGGTAAATCCTCTTCGTTATTGGTCTCAGGCTTGTGCAGGAGCAGGTTGGCCGTGAGAAATATTGTTTTTATTCACTGAATGTGGACGAATACGCGTGCCCGCCTGACCGGCTAGAATCGCTAAACCATCTTCTAAAGCGCCGATGCCAACCAGTTTTCCACCTTGGCGCACAAATTCGCACGAGGCATCAATTTTAGGCCCCATTGAGCCTGCATCGAAGGTGTATTGGCTTAGATCCTCGGGCGTTGTCTCGGCGATGGCCCGTTGATTGGGTTGACCATAGTCGAGATAGACCGCCTCGGCATCGGTCAAAATCAGCAGAGCGTCGGCATTGATTTGGCGGGCTAAGAATGCGGCTGACATGTCTTTATCAATTACCGCTTCAATGCCTTTGAGTTGATCACCTTCTTTAATGACTGGGATACCGCCACCACCGGTACAAATCACTAAATGCCCCTGTTTGATCAAGCTGGCAATGGCATCATCCTCAATAATGCCAGTGGGTTGCGGGCTAGGTACCACCCGACGGAAATATTGGCCATCCGGTTTGATATCCCAGCCATATTTGTCAGCAAGCTGATTCGCTTCTTGTTGGTCATACACGGGCCCAATCGGTTTGGTCGGATTGGCAAATGCCGGATCCTTGGGATCAACCGTCATTTGCGTGAGCATACAAGACACATGTTGATCCGGTGCTAAGTTATGTAGCTCTTGCATCAGCATGTAGCCAATCATGCCTTGGGTTTCAGAGCCGAGCACATCCAACGGATAAGGGGTCACAGATTTATACTCTAACCCTTGCAGTGCCAATAAGCCGACTTGTGGGCCATTGCCATGAACCAGAACGACGTTATATTGCTCACCAATCGCCGCGATGGTTTTTGCCGCTTTGGCGATATTGGCACGTTGAATGTCGGCTTCTAAAGGTTCGCCTCGACGCAGGAGGGCGTTGCCACCTAATGCAACCACGACAGTGGGTTTATTCATAATCATACTCTCTACAGTCGTTGGGGCTGAGCGCAAGCAGGCTCAGCCCAATGCGTTTTAAATACCATCACGATGGATAGGGCAGCTCATGCAGCGCGCGCCACCCCGGCCGCGGCCCAATTCGTCACCGGGAATCGACAAGACAGTGATACCCGCTTTATCGTATTTTTCGTTGGTATAGGTATTCCGTTCATAGCCCACCACGACACCAGGACGAACGGTGAGTACGTTGTTGGCATCATTCCATTGCTCACGCTCGGCTTCAAAGCTGTCACCGCCTGTGGTAATCAGATTCAGTGGGCCGACATCAAGTCCTTTTTCAATCGCGGTCAGGAAGTAATCCTCTTCGCGAACATTGAGTTTGCCAGTGCGATCACCGGTGAGGCTCCAGCATTTGATGTCTTTGCGAATCACTTCTGGGTATACCGAGAAGGTATCTTCGCGCATATGGGTCATCACGGTATCAAGGTGCATGCATGAGCGGTGTTTAGGGAGCTCCATCGCAATCACTTGCTTGGCTTGTCCGTGTTTGAACAAACTGGATGCGAGGTTTTCTACCCCTTGCGGCGTGGTGCGTTCAGACATCCCAATGAGGACCACGCCTTTACCCAAGACAGTGACATCGCCGCCTTCGATAGTGGCATTGTCATAATCAATGTTCTCGCCACCAAAGTAGGTAATAAAGTCGCCATTGGCGAAACGTGGGTGCCATCTATAAATGGCGCGTAGATGGTTGGTTTCACGTTTACGCGCCGGTTTAGCCATTGGGTTAATCGATACGCCGCCGTATAACCAGCACGAGGTATCTCGCGTAAATAAGTGATTAGGCAGTGGATCGATAATAAAGTCTGAAGGGGCATGCATCGCTTGCAACATCGAGGTTGTCGCCAGCGGAAGCTCAGAGTAGGCGAGCCCGCCTAAGAACATCGACGCTAACTCATGATGAGGAAGATCATTTAAGTAGCAGCGGATATCGTTCGCAAACGACGGACCAAAGGTATAGTCAGATATTTTTAGGTTCATCAGCCAAGCTTTGGCTTCAGGGACATCCAGCGTTTCAGCCAGCAGGTTTTGCAACAATAAGACTTCCACACCCTGGTCTCGAAGCGTTTGTGCGAACTTGTCATGCTCTTCACCTGCGCGTTCAACGGAAAGTACATCATCGAAAAGCAGGTCGTGACAGTTAGAGGGAGTGAGGTGTGTCAAAGCACGCTCAGGACGGTGTAACATCACTGTACGTAATTGACCAATTTCTGAGCCGACATAGAAGTTGTTCATCTTTCTTTCTCCGTATATCTCTGCTTGGCTTTTCATCGGAAGGGATAAATAAAAAGTGCAGATTTATTATTGGGTACAAATTCATTCTAACGCGGCGTGATAATGGAACTGGAAGTTGGATCACATTGACTCAATACATCCTAGAGAGCGGTTTTTACCCTGTGTTAATGGTATTTATGGCAGATGATTTACGTGGTCTTTAATAATTAATCACTTTTAATGATTGCTTAGCGTTTTTATTTTTTTATCTTCAGAGTTTGCGCGGACTTTGTGTTTGTTTTATGCCTATTTTATTTTGCGTGTATTAAAGCTTATGCGTCATTAATGAATGACTATCTTTTGATTTTTTTTAATTTAACAAGTACAGGCGATTTTTTGGTTTGAATTGTGACGGTGATCATTAT
>NZ_MUFH01000449.1:0-1497 GCF_001996115.1 Salinivibrio sp. MA427 | reverse complement strand
CATTATTTCAGGAATGGTGATGGTACAGTTTTTTACGGTAAGAAGTACAACAATCTCAGTCAACGCTGACAATAATGATCAAGAAATATCAATTGCGGAATATAACAAATAGGGGATAACTATGAATAATCAATTTTTGTCAATTTTAGAGAAAAGACGTTCTATCTATAGTCTAGGAAGCAACGTTACTTTATCTAAGGATTATATCTCAGAGCTGATCAACCATGCCGTCAAGTTGACACCTTCCGCATTTCACTCTCAAAGTACGCGTGTGGTGGTATTATTTGGTAATCACCATTTAAGACTTTGGACATTAGTGAAACACGAGTTGGCAAAATTGCTGACTCCAAGTGAGCTAGATATCAGCGTGTCGAAAATTGATGTATGCTTTTCTTCTGGTTTTGGTACTGTATTGTTTTTTGAGGAGATAGACGTGATTAAAGAGCTTGAGCAAGCTTATCCTCTGTATGCTGACAACTTTGTACAATGAGTTAAATTATCATACTCATTCAAATGCACAATATGAATTATCTGAGACGAATCGATCTTAATCATTTGGTTACCTTACAGGCTTTGTTGTCTGAAAAACACATTTCACGGGCAGCGGTAAGGCTAAATAAAAGCCAGCCCGCAGTTAGCCATTCGCTGGCTTATCTAAGAAGAGTATTTGATGATCCTTTACTGATTAGGAAGTCTGGCAAACTTGAGCTGACGCCTAAAGCAGAGGAGCTTTTACAACCGCTAGACGAAGCGCTTTCCCAGCTGACAACGCTCTTTGAACCGCCAGAGTTTGATCCTAATCTGACCAGTCGTACTTTCCGCGTAGCTATGTCGGATTACGGTGCGAAAGTTATTCTGCCTGAACTTTCACGTCAAATTAGAGCCATAGCTCCCAATATTAAGCTTGTTGTTACACAAGGTAGTAGAGATGCAATGATCGCTAGTATAATTGATGGAGAAACCGATCTTGCGTTTGGCGTATTTCCTGAAGTGGGTAAAGAGCTACAAGTCGAAACACTTTTCAATGAAGAGTTTGTCTGTGTCGCCGATAGTTCAACGATGCCCGAGTGCGGTTACTTAGATTTATCCGCTTGGTTGGCGCGATCTCATGTGCTTGTGGCGTTGAGAGTAGGTATTGACAACGAAATTGATCAATCACTAAACAAAATAGGCCACAATAGAAATATCAGTATGGTCTTGCCACATTGGAGAACGGCCGGTGAGTTAGTGACCGGGACAGATCTCATCCTAACGGTAGCAGCCAGAGCATTGGAATCGGGCGAAAATAATCAGCAACTGACTATTTTTCGACCACCTTTCCATATTGATACCTTTGACTTCGATATGATTTGGCACCGAAGAAAAGCGACGGATCCGGCTCATATTTGGCTAAGAAAAATGGTCGGTAGAGTACTAATCTCAACCGAAAATAAATAAAATAACTTCACTATGGTGCTCCATTGCTATTCTTATATGAAGCACCAACACAGTCTAAGG
>NZ_MUFH01000448.1:0-1501 GCF_001996115.1 Salinivibrio sp. MA427 | reverse complement strand
GTACAATTGTCATCTCCCTTTTCGGTGAGGTTCATATTATGTTCATTTTTGTTCATTAAGTTGCCAGATGAACATTACCCCATCCTCAAAAGGAGTGACGCATGAAAACCCAACGCTTAACCGCGCTTTCTTCGGCCTTGTTGTTGGCCTCGTTTTCCGCCAACGCTGCAACCGAAATTGAATGGTGGCACGCAATGGGCGGAAATCTCGGTGAAAAAGTGAATGAAATGGCCGAGAAGTTCAATGCCAGTCAGGACGACTACACAGTGAAGCCCGTTTATAAGGGCAACTATACCGAAACCATGACGGGGGCGGTCTCTGCCTTCCGCGCCAACAAACAACCTCATATCGTGCAAGTGTTTGAGGTGGGCACGGCGACCATGATGTCTGCAAAAGGCGCCATTTACCCAGTGTATGAGTTAATGCAAGACGCCAAAGTACCGTTCGACCAGTCTGATTATCTCTCTTCTGTGACCGGCTACTACTCAGACGAAAATGGCAACATGTTGTCTATGCCGTTTAACAGCTCAACACCGGTGCTTTATTACAACAAAGATTTGTTCGCCAAAGCGGGAGTGACACCACCTAAGACTTGGGAAGAGGTCGAGCAAGTATCAGAAAAGCTTCTCGCCAATGGCACCCAGTGTGGCTTCACCACCGGCTGGCAGTCTTGGGTACAAATCGAAAACCTCGGCGCACGTCATAATACCCCGATTGCCACTAATGATAACGGCTTTAGCAGTGTGGATAACGAAATGCTGATTAACCAATCACCTTTCGTTGATCACATCGCCAAAATGGCAGACTGGCAACAAGCTGGGATCTTTGAGTATGGCGGCCGTCGCTCTGACAGTGCACCACTTTTTTATAGTGGCGAGTGTGCCATGTATATGAACTCTTCAGCGTCCTATGCGGGCGTGCGTGAGAGCGTGAAAGACTTTGAGTTTGGTGTTGCCAAGCTGCCTTACTGGGATAAAGCCGTTGAGCAGCCAAGAAATACGATTATTGGCGGCGCCACGCTTTGGGTTCTGCAAGGTCATGAATCAGAAGAGTACAAGGGCGTTGCTCAGTTCTTCTCGTTCTTGTCAAAACCAGAGATCCAAGCTGATTGGCACCAATTTACTGGCTATCTGCCGATCACTCACGGTGCGTATGAGCTGAGTAAAAAGCAAGGCTTTTACGCTAAGAACCCGGGGACAGATGTCGCGATTAATCAGATGACAGAAGTGGAGCCCACCCCTGCATCGAAAGGTATTCGTTTGGGTAACTTCGTGCAAATTCGCGATGTGATCAACGAAGAGCTTGAAACTGTCTGGTCGGGTGATAAGTCAGCGCAAGAAGCGTTGGATGAGGCCGTTGAACGTGCGAACGGATTGCTCGCTAAGTTTGCTAAAGCGAACAAATAATTACGCCTTGTATTATGGAGCGGTGCGCTGAGCCCGCTCTTTTTATTGAGAAAGTCTATGTCCAATAAACCCACATTTAACCACAGTGCGTTTCC
>NZ_MUFH01000447.1:0-1505 GCF_001996115.1 Salinivibrio sp. MA427 | reverse complement strand
CTATATATTCTTTATAGCTCATTCATTTACTCTCACTTCAATAGTACGTTTCGCAAGTTCTTTGTCTTTCGGTGCTGGAGTAACGAGTAAGTCACCTTGATTATTACCAATAGCCACGTAGCCGAGCATCTCATCTTCTGAGGCTTGCCAAGCAAACGGTATACTAACGAGTACCGCCACCGTATCGTCGGTGGTACCACCCATATTTAATCGGTAGATAGGACCTCCTGAGGTTTTATCTGTACTCCATGTACCACCTTGCTCATTGACTACCACTGCAGATTTCGGCTCAGCGACACGATAATAATAGTTTTTGTCTTTAGGCTTGCGGGTGATTTGCAATCCAATATTTGTACCCCGAGTAAATGCTGGTAGTACTAATTCTAAYTGCCATTGCTCACTGCCTGGGTCCATCCATTGTGAAGGGCGACGATTAAGAACTGGAATCAGTTTAGCTTGAGGCTTGTGAATTATGTATTCTAAGGAAGTTAATTCATCAATGGGATCCCATTGCTTTGAATCTTTACCCCAGTGAGAATGACGTAGCCATTTCTCAAGCTCAGAGCGCTTAAAGGCATTTATGACCATAACAGCTATCAGATACACAATACCAGCAACCATGAGCGTAGTCAGCATCCAGCGAGAGAGCATGGTACCTATAATCCTTGTACCCCTGAAGTTATAATATGTTGCCCTAATTTGCATAGAAAATACGAACACTTGAGCGGTTGTCGATAGCCCTTTTAGGCCATAACCAAACCTTTCCATTGGGGCATGGTCTGAATTCAATACTTTTTCACCACTTTCCCATGTTTCTATTGCTGCTGCGATAAAACCAAACAAAGAAACCATCGCGGTGGTTTTAGCAAAGGTCTTCAACGTGGCCGCCTTTGAGGCACTTGATGTCCTTTCCAAGGCTCTGCTTAAGCTTCTTTTTAAGAGTTTTTCATCGGCGATCATTTTTTTCCATGCCGCATCGCGCCAAAGTCCTGCAATCTGGGAAACCGCATAAGCGGTCGAGTAAGTAGCTTCTCTTAGTGCTGGGTTTGCCCACAAGCTAGTCTCTGGGTGCTGCTCGGCTTTATAGCGAATATTATGCAAGACTGATGCGCTATTCCAAATATTGAGGATCGCAAGTATGCCTCCCATTTTACCGAGCTTATTCCACGATGTTTGAGCCGCTTGTGCGCCTTTTTGCCAGATGCGCTCAATGGCTTGATTGAGCATTTTTTTCGCTGCATCATTCGCCGCTTGATGCTTTAGCGTGACCATTTGAGGTAACTCACTACTCAATAGCTTCTGCAACCTCTGCTGAGCTGCATGCATGGTTTGAATCTGATGATTTTTGGGAGTCGGTTGCCCTACCGGTGGTTGGCTAATACGTGTAATCATCACGACTTCGGCATTCACCTTTCGCTGCCATGCCGAAACTTGCGCCGGATAGTCTGGGTTGTGTGCGACAATTGCTTCTGGATTAACGATTGCCTCCAATATCACTAACCGTA
>NZ_MUFH01000446.1:0-1515 GCF_001996115.1 Salinivibrio sp. MA427 | reverse complement strand
ACTTCACTGCTGGGCCGGCCATTAACATCTACAATCACCAAAGCCTGCGTCGTTTAATTGATATGGGCATGAACCGTTGGGTAGCACCTTTTGAGCTGTCGCGTGACTGGTTGCAGGATATTTTGCAGCAAAAGGTCATTGAAAGCGTGCGTGACTGCTTCGATGTTGAGGTATTCTCGTTTGGGCATATGCCGCTTGCCTGGTCGGGTCGCTGTTTTACTGCGCGATCTGAAAACCGCCCGAAAGATCAGTGTGAGCTGTGCTGCATCAAGTACCCCGAAGGGCGTGAAGTGAAAAGCCAGGAAGGACAGCAAGTGTTTGTACTTAACGGCATTCAAACCCAATCGGGGACTCGTTATAACCTGATAAACCAACTTCCGAGTATGCAGGGGTTAGTGGATATCGTCCGTATTAGTCCGCAACCACAAGGCACTTTTGACTGGCTAGATCGTTTCCGTAACAATGTTGATGGCGATCATCCCGTAAAATTGGGCAGCAAAGAAAGTAACGGCTATTGGTTACAGCTTGCCGGGTTACTGACGGCATAAATACACGGAATTAAGAGACAAAAGGGCAATTATGTCAGACGATATCGCACGTATTGGTGTTATTACGGTCAGCGACCGCGCCAGTCGAGGGCAATATGAGGATGTCTCAGGTCCGGCTATTGAAGAGACATTAAATGACTACTTAACGTCTTCGTGGCAGCCGGTGTATCGGGTTATTGAAGATGAACAATCGCTGATTGAACAGACCATAAAAGACTTAGTCGACAAAGAAGGCTGTTGTCTGGTGGTGACCACCGGTGGTACTGGCCCGGCTAAACGCGATGTCACTCCCGAGGCAACTGAGGCAGTTTGCGACCGCATGATGCCGGGCTTTGGGGAGCTGATGCGACAAGAGTCGTTAAAGTACGTACCAACCGCCATTCTCTCTCGCCAAACTGCGGGTTTACGCGGCTCATCGCTAATTATCAACTTACCTGGTAAGCCAAAAGCCATTCGTCAGTGCTTAGACGCGGTATTTCCGGCAGTGCCTTATTGCATTGACCTTATGGAAGGCCCTTATTTGGAGTGTAACGAAACGGTGATTAAACCCTTCCGTCCTAAAAAATAAGAGCTACAGTGATTTCTGGTGTATGAGCCAAAAAGAATGCGGTGTGAGTTGTTGATTGGTATCACCAGATCAACAACCTCAGCTTTTTAGAGAAGGTTTTAGCCGCAGACATATCGGCGATGATTGATAAATGAACACTCATGTGCTCGCCTTGGGTTGCCATGCGCAAGCCAAATTGAGTATCGATTAGATTAAAGTATTCCTTAACCTGAATGCTGATACTTGGAAAGATGGTTCAAACCGTAAAACAGAGTGTAGACGCCAGTGTTGATAACACCAGCGAGTAATTGCGTTGGCCACCTGTTGCTGATAGGGGGCATCGAAGACCTCCAGTTATATCCGTTTAAGTCAGACACCTAAACTTTACTGTGAGTTTCGATAAAATGCTTTATTATCAGT
>NZ_MUFH01000445.1:0-1526 GCF_001996115.1 Salinivibrio sp. MA427 | reverse complement strand
TATTAATATTCACCATAGCTTTTTGCCTGCCTTTATTGGTGCACGCCCCTATCATCAAGCCTTCGAGCGCGGGGTCAAAATCATTGGTGCGACCGCCCATTTCGTGACTAACGATTTGGATGAGGGCCCTATTATTGGCCAAGATGTGATTCATGTTGATCATAGCTTTAGCGCACAAGATATGGCAAAAGCTGGCCGGGACGTAGAAAAAAGCGTGCTCAGCCAAGCGATCGCTCGCGTTATCGACGATCGCGTCTTCGTACACGGCAATAAAACCGTGATCTTGTAACTCAGCCTCCTTATTTTCACCAAACCGCCATCGATTGCCAGCGCACCGGCGCTGGCCTCTACCTCATTGTTGAGATCATAAGAACCTGTGTAAGCAACAGGTTGATTTTATCTAAAAAGTGGTGTCATCTCGCACTACGACTTTGCCTTTAATGGCATCATAATTGGTAACCTCCGAGAGGGAAAAAAGGCTCGTTGTACTCCGGCGCGTAAAGATATCAAGGAAGGCGGTGAATAACTATTGCCAATGCCTGCTGTTTTATGGGTATCATTAGGGATCATCCGCGTCGATGAACGTCATGGTTCGCGACAATACAGCATCCCGCCAACACTGTGTTTGCACACTTCATTCTCGCGCAATGCAGTGTTGGCGGATTCTTGTATTGATAAGCTGGAAACCCACATAACGGGTCATTCATAATCAGCCCGGCTAGTAGTAAAGGTAAGCAAGTGAATATTCAAAGTCTTCTTAACGAAAAAGTTTCTGCCGCCATGGTTGCGGCGGGTGCGCCTGAGGGCACACCAGCAGCAGTGCGTCAATCTGCAAAACCACAATTTGGTGATTATCAGGCCAATGGTGTGATGGGTGCAGCCAAAAAGATCGGGACGAACCCGCGTGAATTTGCCCAAAAGGTATTGGACGCGCTTGATCTCGGAGATATGGCAAGTCGCGCAGAGATTGCCGGTCCAGGCTTTATCAATATCTTTTTAAACGATCAGTGGCTGGCTAAACAGGCGGATATGGCCCTGTCCGACGCGCACTTAGGTATCGAGAAACAAGATAAGCAAAATATTGTCGTCGATTACTCGGCACCTAACGTTGCTAAAGAAATGCACGTTGGTCATTTACGCTCCACCATTATCGGTGATGCGGTGGTGCGTACATTAGAGTTTTTGGGTCACAAGGTTACACGGGCCAACCACCTAGGTGATTGGGGAACGCAATTCGGTATGTTGATTGCCAACCTCGAGCTGCACGAGTCACGCGGTGATGATATTTCTATGGAGCTGGGCGATATTGAAAACTTCTATCGTGAGTCTAAAGCGCGTTACGATGAAGACGAAGCCTTTGCCGCCACCGCACGTGACTACGTGGTGCGATTGCAGCGTGGCGATGCCTATTGCAAAGAAAAGTGGGAAAAGCTCGTTAAAGTCACGTTAGAGCAGAACCAGCAGAACTATGACCGTCTAAACGTTTCCCTGACACCAAAAGATGTCATGGGCGAGAGCCTTTATAA
>NZ_MUFH01000444.1:0-1533 GCF_001996115.1 Salinivibrio sp. MA427 | reverse complement strand
ATACTGCTTTAATTCTCTTTGATAACTTGTCTTTACTGCACTTAAGTGTTTTAAAGTTGTTTGCGCAACCGTTAAACCCAACACTTTATCAATAGCATCTTTGATGTGAGAGAAATCATTTTGACTACTTAAAGTACCAGTACCTTCACCTTGATAGAAAAAATACTGAGACATCTCTTTTGGTAAGACCGTATTTATTAGCGTATTCGGGTTATCCTCAGCTTTTTCCGCATAGCAGCCATTTTCAATTTCGTACACATGCAAGTTACTACTAGTACTATTTTTCACTCTAACTCTTCGAACTTCAAATAAGCGATTCTGGTGTTCGAGTTGCACAGAAACACTAAAGGTATTTTTACCTTGTTCCGCAGCATGTTTATTCAGAAGGTTTTTAGAATCGATTAAGTTTTCAGTGGTTTCTTCATAAAGACACCAGCGAAGAGCATTTAGCAACGCTGTTTTCCCACCATTATTTTCACCATGAATTAGCGTAACTCCGCGCTCTGGATCTACAGCAAAGTCGATAGATTGCTTACCATAGAATTGACGGAAGTTATTAATCTCTAGTTTTATTAGTTTCATTTACGATATCTTCTGCATTGACGTCAATTATGTCTTTGATCTTTTGAATGTGACGAGATTGCACTAAGTCTCCATAGTACAGTTCCTTCTCAAACTGGATTATCTGGAGTGCGGCTTTATGAGCCGCTGACTTATTTGAATAATCCTGATGAGCAATCTGTGTATCCTTATCAACTTCTTTTAATAAAGCTTTAAATGCATTAAGGTCCATCAATAGATTCCTAATTCAATGATTCTTTTATCAATTTCTTTCGAGTTGATAGCTGTTAATTTAAAGTCTTCTACTCTTTCCAACTCCGCCCGACGTAGATTCTGACTAAAGTTATTTACTACACCTGGTAACGGGAGAACAACAAAGTCCACAATCAAGGCTTCATGCTTACCTGCTGTTTTTCGAAGAACACGCCCTCTTCGCTGGACATATTGTCTTGGATTGCGCGTACTCGCTAAGATAAACGCGCTTTGACACACCGGAACATCGATACCTTCATCCAATACTYTCATGGCCACTAAAGAATCAATCCTTTGCTCTTTGAAGCTATTCATAATCCTACTTCGCTCTGACGCTGTCTCTTGAGAAGTGAATTTGGAAACCTTACAGCCATATTCATGTAGACAATTGGTGACCTTAGTTATATAGGGCGTACTATCTCCTGGTGCTGAACCTTCTCCCACATAGATTAAAGAGTGTATTAATGATAGCTCTGGATGTTTTTTCAAATAGGAGATTAATGCTTGCAGTTTACCTGAGCTAGTTGCTAGAATCCTTGCTCTTGCTCCACACATATTAGTTAACATCGACTGCTCATCAATGGATAACCTTGTAGACTTTGCCCTCAAAATTAACTTTTGAATTTTAGCTGAATACTCTTCGTACTGCTGTTGCTCTTCTTCATTAAGATACACTGGAACAAGCTCATAACGGTAGGGGGCGAGTATACCGTCCTTAAT
>NZ_MUFH01000443.1:0-1535 GCF_001996115.1 Salinivibrio sp. MA427 | reverse complement strand
CTCAAACTTTATCTAATAAAAGCAATCAGGATAAATCAAGAGGTTAGATGTGACGCCTAGAAAAATTGCTGCGTTCGCTATTGGTCCCATCGGGGCTGCTCTATTAAGCTTAATCACACTGCCTATTATCACGTGGTTCTTTTCCCAGGAAGATGTCGGTAGAATAGCTATGCTACAGGTCACCATTGGTTTTAGCACACTGCTATTTAGTCTGGGACTAGACCAAGCCTATGTGCGAGAATTTCATGAAGTAGATGATAGGCCAGGTTTACTGAAACGTGCTCTATTACCCGGGTTATCCATATTATTACTTAGTTTAACTGTCCTGCTATCGTTCGGTAGTACTCTCGCTAATTTGCTCTTTGAGCGTTCTGATTGGTACCTGAGCTTTTTGATTGCCATTGTCTTGATTGCAGCCTTTCTATCGCGTTTCCTTTCGTTAGTGTTGCGGATGAATGAGCAAGGGTTGGCTTTTTCTATGAGCCAGCTGTTACCCAAACTGGTGTTGCTCGCCATCATTGGCAGCTATGTTGTGTTAGATATTGATAAAAGCTTAACCAATTTAGTTTTAGCAAACACTGCAGCCTTTTTGTTTGTTTGTGCGGTATTTCTTTTTAATACCCACAAGGAGTGGATTGCGGGCATCACGGCATCAGTTAACTGGCACCATATGAAGAGAATGTTGCGGTTTGGCTTTCCGTTGATATTAGGAAGTATTGCCTATTGGGGGTTGACCGCCATAGATAAGGTTTTCTTACGAACACTGACTAGCTTCGAAGAGTTAGGAGTGTATTCCGTTGCGGTCAGTTTTGCTGGTGCTGCAACAATTTTACAGAGTGTTTTCTCTACAGTTTGGGCGCCTACAGTATATAAATGGGCGAGTACAGGTGGAGGGTTAGAGAACGTAAATAAGGTTAGTCGCTACATCCTAGGACTCGTGGTGACAATGTTTTGTGCTGCAGGTCTATTTTCTTGGCTTGTTACACTATTTCTACCAGATAAGTACATCTCCGTGCAGTGGATTCTCGTTTCTTGTTTGGGAGCTCCTCTACTTTATACTCTCTCCGAGACCACCGTCGTTGGGATAGGTATTTCACGCCGCAGTAGTTTTTCTATGTTAGCGTCTCTAGGTGCCTTTATTATTAATATCTTAGGTAACTGGTTGATGATCCCTCATTTTGGTGCTTCAGGTGCCGCTGTAAGTACGTGTATTTCGTTTTGGGTGCTTTTCATATTGAGAACAGAGTTTTCAATTTATCTTTGGAAACCTATGCCAAGACTATTGCTTTACACTTACACTGCCCTCGTGGTTGTCGGGGCAACTATAGTGACGTTATACGGTTCTAGTATTTATATATACATGCTTGTGTTTTGGTCTCTTCTCTTAATCTCGGTGTTGATAACGTTTAAAAAAGAAGTGCTGGAATCTATCGATTTTTTAAACGAGAAGTTGAGGAAATAGCTAGAAATAACTCATCACAGAAGAAACCGTATGGATTGTCGAACCCAGGTACATGGATTATCAAGTTCGTGAC
>NZ_MUFH01000442.1:0-1564 GCF_001996115.1 Salinivibrio sp. MA427 | reverse complement strand
GGGATCCGCCAGCGCCCTCTCAAACTGAAAGTTCAACGCAAAAAATGAACCTCTCTATTTATAAAATATTGATTATAGGAACGAAATGCATCGTTTGATATCTGTTATTTTTATGACCCACTCCGAAATAAGCTCTCCTTCCTCTGTGTATTCTTCACGATCTGGAATAAAGCTATACAAATTTTGTTCATCAAATGGCCGTGTCAGTTCGTCTAGAAAGAGTACATGATTTTGGACATAAACATTACCTCCAATTAAATACATCACCCACCATAATATAAAGTTGGCTGTTTGCGGGTCATACATTGTAGTTACAATGGCTGATCGACTCTCACCTCTAAGCAACCGATTTAGCGCTTCTTTCCATTGGGATAGGTATTTTTCCCTATCCCAATAAGACAAAGATGCATGGAAGTCCTCAGTAAGACTTCCAACTTTCAACGAACCAGATGCTACCCATTCACCTTCATATTCAAATTTTTCTTTACTCAAAATAATAGAAAAGCTTGTCATAAATCAGTCCTTCAAACGTTTTGATAAATCGGAATTCCAAGTTCCAGTTCTTCTACCTTTCCTATCGAACATTTTCCAGCCATTGGTTACGTTATGACCATCAACATCCGGTGAAATATAGCTTTTTCCGTTAGAAAACACGGGTTGACCATGCGAGTTAAATGGTGCTTTTTGTGGTGGTATTCGTTGAGCGTAACCCAAGTCTGCGGCTGCAGCTTTGGGATCAAAGCCTCCATAAGCTTTCTGCCAATCCCTTTGGCGAGTAGCAACAATGTCAGGGTGGTATGGGTCTCCAATTAAAGCAGGAGAGCCACCGCTAGGTGTTCCCTTTGCAACATCTTCGCTCTCACTACCATGAGCAGCACCCGCCAGCCCCAACGGATCCACCCACTCTAGTGGGTTGACAACATAGGCCTGCGGCCTTAATCCACCCGCAAACCCTATTGGGTCGGGGCTAAGATACTGGCCACTGTCTGCATCGTAATAACGGTTTACGTTATAGTAAAGGCCCGATTCCGAGTCTTCGATTTGCCCTTGGTAGCGAAGGTCACACTGTATGCTGTCGTTGGCCGCTTCTTCGCGTCGTTGCCAGTGCCGTTGTGATTGCCCGTGGTAATGGCCCCATAGCGCTTGCTCTCCCCGCCAGACAATATCACCTTGTTCATTACACAGCTCTTGCGGTGTGCCCGCGTGGTCGGTCACGATGTAATGCAGTTCGCTACCTTGATTATGGTGGGTCACTTGCGCCATCGGGCGGAAGCTGCCGGGCTCGTAGAGGTATTCGGTTTGTTGCAACACCTGCCCATCAGCCGTGGCCTGTTGCTGCTGCACGATGTGCGCGCCGTCCCACAGGTAGTGGGTTTGTGTGTCGCTGTGCGCACATTCTTTGGCGATRCGTCGCCCAAACGGGTCGTAGCGGTAGCGATACCGCGTRCCGTTGGGCAGTTCAATGTGGGTTAAGGGCGTCTAGTACACGCCCTCCGCGGTCATGGCAGCGTATTTGGTACTGCACGCAGTGTATTGGAGGCATCATAAAAGTGGACACCTCCGG
>NZ_MUFH01000441.1:0-1574 GCF_001996115.1 Salinivibrio sp. MA427 | reverse complement strand
AAGGACTCCTTCTCGACGCGACTGTACAGCCGCCGAGTCATGCGATGGTCGTCCACCATGTCCGGGAGCGAAGGGCGGAATGTCGTGCCGCAAGCTCGACAAGAGTAACGTCGGCGGATCACCCAGGGGATGACCCGCTTTCCGTAGACCGGGAGGTCGCGGTAAGCGACATCACGCTTGCCGAACCTGACAAACTCATTCTCTGCGCCGCACCCTTCGCAAGCTATGGGGTCGGGAGCAACTATATGAAAGCGCAACCCGTCTTCCATTTCCATGGCATTTAGTACCTGGTACTCAGGGAGACGCAATACGTTGTCAGGCAAGTGTGACATTTCGGGGCAAACCTTCCTGTATCAGAATGGTGTATTCAGTAGTTAACGAACTTTCAATTAGCCAAGGCATGTCGGTCAGCTGTTCCAGCTCTAGAAAAAATCGAGTCGCGCAAAGACTGCATCTGTATGTGTTTCTTTGCATCCTGCTATTCATTCCAGCACTCTATTCATTCGCTGTAGAAATGGGCTCTGAACCCTTCCTTAAACTCCTGATGGCTGGCCAGACAGTGGTTCTGCACCCGCGAAAACGCTTCGATTACTGCTTGGTCATCCGCTTGACGCGCCTCGTCGCCCATATCCCTGGCGGCTTCATGCACCCACCTGTCATATCCCCGGAAGCGTCCGCCGCCGGTTCCGAAAAAGCGCAATATGCGTGTCTTTTCCAAGAACGGTGGCTCGACATGATCGGCAATTAGGGGTGCGATTTCAGTTCAGCTACCTTTTCCTAGTTTTCCCGAGATATGGCCCCAGCAACTTCGCGCATATTTTCATCAAGATCGCGCATAATGGAGCGGAGCACTAGTTCTTCACTGGTGCTTTCCTGTTCTCTCGCTGAGTGTTGATAGTCATTGTCTCCCGCTATTAGCCAAGTTGGCAGGACAGTCAGGGTAATGAGTAGGATGGTCCTAACACTACAGTTTTTTAACGTCATGTTTTTTCTCTCTTGATGAACAATCAATAAATGCTCTTCTGGGCCGCTTACTCTTTTGATGGCTTGGGCGCCTGAACCCAGCCCCACTCGTCAAACAGCACGTAGACTGCGGGGATCACCAGTAGCACCAGCACGGTGGCGCTAAGCAGTCCGAACACCACCGAAATCACCAGCGGCTTGCTGGCCGCCGCCTGGGTACTGGTTTCGGCCAGCAGCGGGAGCAAACCGGCGATGGTTGTAGTCGACGAGATCAGGATGGCACGCAGCCGGTCGCGGCTGGCCTGGCCGGCTGCCGCCACGGCATCCAGTCCGCTCTCGCGATGGGTCTTGATAAAGTGGATCAGCAGGATGGCATTGTTGACCACGATGCCGGCCAGGGAGGCCGCGCCGATCAGCGAGGGCGTAGAGAGGTAGTAACCCATGAGTACATGCCCCAAAATGGCGCCGATGAAGGCCAGCGGAATAGACAGCATGACGATCAGCGGTTCGATGTAACTGCGGAACTGGAAGGAGAGGATCACGAAGATTCCCACCAGCCCGATGAGTAGACCGCGGCCTATGGAGCTGCCGGTCTCAGCGGAGCGCGCCAC
>NZ_MUFH01000440.1:0-1574 GCF_001996115.1 Salinivibrio sp. MA427 | reverse complement strand
ACCGAATATAGCTCCTAAAACTGCTACAACGTATGGCCCGGATACCTTGACGAGTTCCATGAGCCCTTTACCTATCAATTTCCAAAATTCTAAATCCAAGGTGCATGGCTCCTTTGAGTGTTAACGCTACATTAAGCGGTGAGTAATAGTTGGCTAAAATGTGTAGCGAAGCGGAACCGAGCCAACTGTTACGAATCCGATTTTAATGCCTTGTTAGCTGCATTTTCCGGTTTGTAGTACTGTTTCCAGTGGCTACTTAAAGGCAACATTACAATATGTAAAACTAACCACCATAGAAAAACCGGTGCAACACCATAAAAGTGACCCGCCGGCATATAGCCATGAGACATTTGATTTCTTAAGTCTCCGTATATCTTATCTATTAAAATTGCTTGAAGATTTCCGACAATATTTTGACCCAAAACTTCAATAATAACTGGGTGATCTAATAAATATTTCAGGCCACTTCTTTCTTGAGAACCATCACCGTGCAATGTTGTTGGTTCCTCTCCTTGACTTCTTGCCACGTACCTCAATGAATTTTCAATCTGTGGAATAAGAATATGACACGCACTTAGGAAATCCCCTTCAAGGCCGAACGTAATCCCTTTAATATAAAAATACTCGTGCCCATATGGTATGAACGGATTATTTTTTAAAATAGATTCTAGAGCATATTCAGAAACGTGGTGCTGAGTCATTAGCTCATTTAGGGCAGGTCGTATCTGTCCTTGGACAGCTAATTGATGATCAATTCCAATATTTTTCATCATCGTAGCCCAAGTAACAGGACCATCTTGACTTTCATTTAGTCCCATACCAGCAGGAACCGTTGCAACTGTTATACCTTCGTGATCTATATGCGTTCCACCAAACATCCATGCAATGCTACTTTGCATCTGTTCGATTGCTTGCTCTTTCAGCCTGTTAATATCTGTAGGTCTTGAAACCAAAACACCAAGCCTAAAAAGCATATCGAAGAAATCTTTACCTTGAACTTGAATTTTTGCTTGATGAACAATTTCACTAATGTCTTGTGCCGGCGTTGAAAACTCATGAAGTTGATGTAGAGATTCAATTTGGTGATCTCTCATTGTCTCATATAGCTCAAGTCTTTCTTGCCTAGTATTAGGGACTTTAGACAATGCATCTATTGCTTTAAGTATGCATCCGGCAGCTATCAGCCCACCATCTTGAAGCTCTGAATCTTTAACGTGGCAAGCTGCTATTTCTCTCCAGATTTCTTGCTGTTTAATTCTATTTCGAGTTGAGTTAGCAGAGTTTAGCGCGCACTCCCACCCATTTATCGCTGTTCTAGTATCACCTAATTCAAAACGAGTTTGAGCAATTTCCTCTGCTGTATTAAGAATCCAGTCATCATCACCAATGCCACATTCATGTGATAAAGTCAATAAACGTAATGCATAAAAAGGTGAATCATCTAATTTTTTACTATCTATCTCAGATTTAATGAAGTCTGCTAATTTTTCGAACAAATCTGGCCGCTGTGTGTCTCTTCTGAACATGCAGCTTAACCTTAAAGCGCGCTCTATTCTCTCTGCTGGGTATACCCA
>NZ_MUFH01000044.1:0-13346 GCF_001996115.1 Salinivibrio sp. MA427 | reverse complement strand
AGACCGATCATGACCGCATATTCGGTGTACATAATACGGATAGGGCGCTCAATGATCCCAAGCCACATTAGGCTTTCATTGAGTAACCCTCTCGTGCCCAGAAAGATTTTGAGGCCATATGTGCGGATTAATGAGTTAGTCCAAAATGGCACAATGACTAAAAAGAGCATCATTGGACGCATTTTTTTGGGCATCTTGGCAACAATAAAGGCAAACGGGTAGCCGATAAGCAGACAAATCAGCGTCGCTAACGCTGCCATGTAGAAGGAATGCCACACTACTTTAGCGTAGAGAGGATCGAGAAGTTTTGCGTAGTTACTCAGCGTGAACGTCATCTCGATAAGATTGGCGTCATCGCGGGTTAAAAAACTGGTGACGATGATCATTAGGTTGGGCAAAAAAACAAACACCAACAACCAGCCGACCACCAAACCAATAATGGCTGTTTGAAGATTAAGCTTTTTCATCGGCCAATACCACCTCCCAGCTCTCTACCCAGGTCAAGGTGACTTTTTGATTCAGAGAGTGATCAACATCTGGATCGTCTTCATTAAAAAACTCACTGACCATCACGGTTTGCCCTGACGGAAGCTCGAGCACTGAATCCAGGGTCATGCCTTTATAGTTACGCTCGCGTACGTAGCCGACAATACCGTTAGGCTCCGCATCATCGCTAATTTCTTGTAGGCGAATGTCTTCAGGGCGCAGCAATACCTTGACCTTATCGTCAGGCTTCACATCAAGCTTGCAGAATACCTCGCACTCACGGGATTCAATACTGGCCCAAATGCGGTTTTCATCGATGCGTTTAATCACGGTGGCATCAAAGACATTGATTTCGCCAATAAACCGGGCGACAAACAAGTTCTTTGGCTCTTCATAGATCTCACGTGGTGAGCCGTCTTGTTCGATTTCGCCTTCACGCATGACCAGTATACGGTCAGACATCGACAACGCTTCTTCTTGATCATGGGTGACAAAGATAAACGTAATGCCGAGTTTACGCTGAAGCTGCTTGAGCTCCATTTGCATTTGCTTACGCAGTTTATAATCGAGTGCAGAGAGCGATTCGTCGAGCAGTAAGACGCTTGGTTTATTCACCACAGCACGCGCAATCGCAATACGCTGCTGCTGACCGCCTGACAACTGGTGGGGCTTGCGTGAGGCATAGTGGTCCAGCTGCACCATGCGCAGTGCTTCCATCACACGCGGTTCGATCTCATTGCGGTTCACACCTTGCATACGTAAGCCAAATGCCACGTTTTCAAACACACTCATGTGGGGAAATAAGGCATAGCTTTGAAACACAGTGTTGACGTTGCGTTGTTCGGCAGGCAAATCGGTGACATCTTGACCGTCAATGATAACCTGGCCGCTGTCAGCGTCTTCAAGCCCCGCAATTAAGCGTAATACGGTTGTTTTACCACAACCCGAAGGACCGAGAATGGTGAGAAATTCACCGTCATTCACGCTTAAATTGAAGCGGGAAATAATTTCTTTGCCGTCGAAACTTTTGGTTAATGACGCCAGCTCGACAACCGGTTTGTGAGATAGATGGGTGTGATTCAATGGTTCGTTCTCTCTCTACCTGGCAAATTGTCTTGTACATACGTACCCATAAAACAGACGGCGCATAATAGACGCGCACAAGTCGAAGTTAAAGCAATTTTTCTCCCCATTTAATGCATTTCCTTTCATGACTGGCGTGGATAGCATCCTTGACGCTTTTCAGTGCTCACACAGACAACTTTGGGTTATTTTTCCCGGATTCGTCAGAATGATTTTTAGCTATGGGCGACAGTCAGATATACTGTGTGCATCAGTCATGATAGATAACGATTATGAGTCAACAAGAATACGATAATGCGATACACATGGGCGGGTCGATAGAAACCGCACTGAATGGCCGTTACCGCCTCGATCCGTTTGAGATCATTAAAGAGGCTTTCTCGCAGACCTTAAAACACTTCTGGTCTTTCTTACCCGCGGCGCTGGGCTTATTTGCGACTCAAATTGGTATTCTAATGCTAATGCTTACTTTGTTGCTGGGCGCACCCTCGCATTTGTTTGAGGCGCTTGTCGGGCAACGGGAGCTTACCACCGATATGATCTCCTCCGTGTGGCTAGCTAACTTCACGTCAGAGGTGTTGATTGCACCTTTATATGCTGGGGCAAGTTTGATGGGACTTAGCCATGCGATCGGCTTTCGTTCCAAGCCTCGTCATCTGCTAAAAGGGTTAGCTTTCGCATTACCCGTCACTGTGGTGATTTGCTTGTCCGCTACGCTGCAAAGTGTCGCGAGTTTGATTTTTCCGCTGCTTAGCCTTTATGTTGCGATGGTTTTTTCCATGGCGCCGTTATTAATTTGCGAGAAGCGTGTCACACCCATGAAAGCTTTGAGTGTGTCTTTCCGCGCGGTAAACAAAAAGCTGTTTCAGATGGCAACCATTTATGCGGTAGTGGGTGTGCTATTTCTCATTTCTTTTGCCACGGCTGGCTTTGCATTGGTTTGGGCGTTACCCTTCCTTTTCAATGTTAAAGGCGTGATTTACCGAGAAATGTTTGGCGTAGGGGTCGAAGTGACCGTGTCACCCAAAAGCGAGAATAATCCCGACAAATCAAACGCGTCATCACCCTCGTCAGGCCAGGATACATTTGATGCCTGAACCACGCTAAGCCCGTATGTGGAGTATCGATGAAAAAAGTAATCAGTGTATTGGCGCTATTGGGGATGATCAGTTTCCCTGCAAGTGCCGAGACATACCGTTTTAGTTATAGCAAACTCTTTACCCAACTAAAGCACAATACCGAAGAGGGTCACCCTGATATCGGTGTGGCGTACTTTATGGTATCAGCGGATTCTGGTCAGGTCTGTCCCATCTCACGAGCTTGGATGCGAAAAAAAGAGCATTATGAGGAATTTACCATTCCTGCCTCGCAAGCTTTGCCGTTGCCGTTGGATAACCAGCTGCGTAAAGTGAATCCCGATGTCTTTGTTGAAACACCGTCAACGCTAAATTGTGATATTTCATTCCAAGTGTTGGTGGATAAGCCGGTCGGAAAGACGCTAACCAGCCAACAAGTTCGCGACTGGCTACCACAAATGGATACCATGATGGAAAACCTGGGTGGGATGTTTGCCTCTTGGTTTATGCCTAAAACGCAGGGGGTGGTGATCCATTTTTCGCCCTCGGCGACAGGGAAAATAACCAGCAGTGAAGGGCAGGATTATACCATTGATGATCATCAAGCTATCATTGATGCTAGCGGCCTTGGGCAAGAGGTTAAATTAACTCTGCCTGAGGCACCCATTAAAGTATCACCTTGGCTCCCGAAAAACGGTTAACTGCTTGCTGATCTTAGAGGTTGTTAACGCTAAGAGCGGTTAAATTCGAACGATTAGGGAAAGAAAAAAGCGCTCACTAAACCAGTGAGCGCTTTTGTGATTCAGTGATTACACTGTGATCTTATGCCTTGAGATTGACAATATCGAGTGATAATTCAGGGTCTACTTCAACGACCGCTTCTGAGTCAGGCGCCGGGTCAGTAAAACTTTCCTTATCAAATGCAGTATCGCCATCACCTTCATAAGCCATGCCTGCTGCGACTGATTTAAAGTCGAATAATGTCGCATCGGCAAGGTGTGAGGGCACCACGTTTTGCATCGCGCGGAACATGGTTTCAATGCGTCCCGGGTAACGTTTGTCCCAGCCCTGTAACATCTCTTTGATCACTTGGCGTTGCAAGTTAGGCTGAGATCCGCACAGGTTACAAGGAATGATAGGGAACGCTTTCTGCTCTGAATAACGTTCTATATCTTTTTCGCGACAATAGGCCAATGGACGAATCACAACGTGTTCGCCATTATCGGAGACGAGCTTGGGCGGCATGCCTTTTAGTTTGCCACCGTAAAACATATTTAAAAACAACGTTTCCAGAATATCATCACGATGGTGTCCAAGCGCTATTTTGGTAGCGCCTAACTCTTTCGCCGTACGGTATAGAATGCCACGACGCAGACGCGAGCACAGTGAGCACGTGGTTTTTCCTTCTGGCACTTTTTCTTTAACAATCGAGTAGGTATCTTCTTCGATAATCTTATATTCGACCCCTAATTCGTCTAAATACTCGGGGAGAATGTGCTCAGGGAAACCTGGCTGTTTTTGATCCAAGTTAACGGCGATTAACTCGAACGAGACAGGGGCACTTTTTTGCAGACTTTGCAACATATCAAGCAGGGTGTAGCTGTCTTTGCCGCCTGAAAGGCAAACCATAATGCGGTCGCCATCTTCAATCATATTAAAATCTGCAATGGCTTGGCCTGTATTCCGGCGAATGCGCTTTTGCAGTTTATTAAACCCGTATTTTTGTGCTTTGCTCAGCTCTTGCGTGCTCATAAGTACTATCGCGTTGTCAGGCAGTCTAAACGCATTAAGCTGCCAGTGTGCATGAATGGCGGGTATGATACGGATTTTGACTATAAATGCTAGTCACTATAAAGGCGGGATGAATATAAACAAGACAGCCAACAACAGGCGGTGAGTTGCACTGCCTGTTGTATGGGCGGGTGACAATGACTTAGTCGTTGGCTCGGGGATCGAGCGGGCTGATATATCCATCAGGCTTGATCGCAAGCAGATCGCAGTCGAGCTGATCAATCATATGCTCTGCTGTGTTGCCGATAAAGACAGCCGATAGTCCAGTGCGGCCAGTTGTTCCTAGGATCACCAACTCTGCATCTAACTCTCGTGCGATATTAGGAATGACATCCTCTGGCAAGCCTTCTTGAACATGGGTTCGCGTCTCTTCGATGTGATGGCGCTGACGCAGTGCCTTCATGGCGGTGAGATGGTGGCCTCTGACGGCATCGGTATAAGCACTAGGATCAAAGTCAGGTAGCTCAATAGTAATATTCACCGGTGTTGCTGGGTAGGCGTTCGCAAGGTGTAGCTCAGCGCCCAACATCGCACTCATCACGTTGCCTTCATCGACTAATTTGTCGTTGAGTTCGGCGTGGGTTTCTGTTTCTGAAGCCACGTGAACGGACGCGACAATTTTACCTTTATCCGGCCAACCATGCTCTTTTACCAATAACACAGAGCTGGGACATTTACGGAGTAAGTGCCAGTCCGTTGGGGTAAAAATCACTGAACCTAGCGTGTCGTGCTTGTGCGTCGCTTTGACGACAAGATCATGCTGATGACTGAGTACGCGCTCGACAATCGCTTCGTAAGGACGGTTGTGCCAAACGACGACTTTTTCAATCTCACAGTCTTGTGCATTGTGGGACTGAATGATCTCATTCATCCATTCTTCACGCTGGTGCATGACACCTTGACGCATGGCTTGTCGCTCATCAGACGAAAGCATCGAGGTCATTTCATAGGAAAAGTCGTAAATGGCGAGAAAGAGCGTAAGCTTAACCGCAGAATCACTTCGTTGGCTGAGCGTGACCGCACGTGATAACGCGGGTTGTTGTTCTTGGGAAGGATCAATAACGACGAGAAGGTTGCTGTACCTGGACATATCTGCCTCCTTTGCACAGATGCATCGGTTACTGTCACTTTAACCTAGTTGACCGGGTAGCGCGAAATAATTCATGGTTCCGATAACAAAAAAGAGAAATGGCGCATTAAAGCGCCATTTATTAACAACTTATTTACCCAAAGAAGGCTTAAACCAAACACTCTTCGTCAGCAAGGCGTGCCAGCTCTTCTAAGTCTAACACTGTAATGTATTTACCCTTTACCGCGAGAATCTCTGATTTTTGGAAACGGCCTAATAGACGACTAATGGTTTCCACCGTTAGACCCAGATAGTTACCAATGTCACCACGAGTCATGGTTAGTCGAAACTCACGCGGTGAAAACCCACGTTGTGCAAAGCGTTTTGAAAGGCTATACAGGAAAGCGGCTAAACGCTCTTCTGCTGTTTTCTTCGATAAAAGCAAGATCATGTCTTGATCACCTTTTATCTCGTTGCTCATTAGTCGCATGATTTGCTGACGAAGCTTTGGCATCTTGCCAGATAAATCGTCGAGCGTATCGTAGGGGATTTCGCAAATCATCGATGTTTCTAACGCCTGAGCAAAACTTGGATGCTCATTATCGTTAATGGCATCAAAGCCAACTAAATCGCCTGCGAGATGGAAAGCCGTAATTTGCTCATCACCTTGTTCAGTGATGGTATAGGTTTTAACCGTTCCTGAGCGTATCGCATAGAGCGCTCGAAGATTATCACCGGCTTTGAACAATTCTTGGCCTTTCTGAATAGGTTTTTTGCGCTCAATGATGCTATCCAGTTGATCCAACTCTTGCTCATTTAACGTAAAGGGAATGCAAAGCTGGCTTATACTACAATCCTGACAATGGATCGCACAGCCACCAGACTGAACCCGCCGAGTGATGATCTTATTCGACACCATACACCTGCCTGATTTTGAAAACGTCAATTAACATATTACACCATTATCGTGTGCTAGGTCGACCTTATATAAGGAGTTTCAATGCACCTTGTAAGGTGTAGAGGCCATAAACTGCCAACATTATGGCACATGTCAAGCGTACTAGACGATTATTCAGTATTGGTTTAATTCGTTCTGCAAACGCGCCAACCGTTAACATTGCCGGTAGCGTTCCGAGCCCAAACCCTAGCATAACTAATCCGCCGCCAGACGCACTTCCCGCAACGGCAGCCCAACTGAGTGCTGAATAGACAAGGCCACAGGGTAACCAGCCCCACACCACACCAAAAGGGTAGGCATAGAGGGGAGAGCGCAACGGCATCAACTTAGAAGAAAGAGGCGAAATATAGCGCCAGAGCTTGCTACCGATACGCTCAATATAACTCAGACCATTCCATAATTGCGCCATATAAGCGGCCAGCAATAGCATCATTACTGCGGCAAAAAATCGCAATACGGCAAGGTGGTGAGTGAGGTCAGAGAGCGCGAGCAACGAGGCAACTGCGCCCCCAATGAGTGTGCCCGCTACGATATAAGAGGTTATCCGGCCTAAATTGTACAAAAGAATATAGGGCCATTTGGCACGCTCCGCAGGCACCCCAAAGGACATGGCCGCTGCGACACCGCCACACATACCGAGGCAGTGGCCAGCGCCGAGCAAGCCAATCCCTAGTGCACCGATAAAATCAACGTTTGTCATGATGTGACGAGTCAGTGTTCTCAGTGTCATTTGACTGAGGAGTGGGCTTTTTCTCTGGTTCTTCTTCATCGAAAAGAATAGAAGAGCCTTGACGCTCAAGATCTTCAAACTGATCGGATTTTACCGCCCAAATAAAGACGACGCCGGCGACACACACCAGCATGATCGCAATCGGAATCAAGATGTACAAACTAGCCATAACGCTATCCTTATTTTTTATTGAGCAGGCGCAGCGAGTTAGACACCACAATAATGGAGCTAGCAGACATTCCGACCACAGCAACATATGGCGCGACAAAGCCCATGACAGCCAAAGGCAAAATGGTCACGTTGTAGCCCAATGCCCAGGCTAAGTTTTCTCGAATGATTCGTCGCGTTTGTTGAGCAAGACGTCTTGCAGTTAGCAGTTTTTCTAAATCATCACCAAGAAGTACCATATCGGCGGATGACTTCGCGATATCGGTTCCGCCTCCCATTGCAACGGATAAATGGGCACCCGCTAAAACGGGCGCATCATTAACACCATCACCGATCATCAAGGTAATTGTACGACTATCAAGGCTTTGAAGATATGACAGTTTGCCTTGAGGAGACACGCCAGATACAACAGAGTCTATACCGAGCTCATCAGCGACTTGTTTGACATTGCGTGACTGATCGCCGGTTAACATTGTCGTTTGGATGCCCGCGTCCTTGAACGCGGCAAGTAATCTGGCACTACTGGGCCGGATGGGGTCGATAAGCGAGAATGCCGCGACCGGTTTGTTATCGCRGCTGAGTATGACCGGATACGATTGGTAGCTTTCAGCCCCGTCTGATAACGCGAAACTGGCTTTACCAATGCGCCAATATTGGCCATCGATAGTGCCACTCACGCCTTGCCCGATATGATTATCGGCAGCGCCGACGTTGACTTTTTCCGTGGCCCGAGCCTGAAATGCGTTCGCTATCGGGTGATTGGCGAACGCTTCCAGGCTAGCGGCAATATTGATCACCCGTTGCTCTGTCAACGTGTCGCTGTTGATCTCAATCGTACTGATCTGCACGGTGCCTTTGGTTAATGTGCCGGTTTTATCGACCACTAATCGATTCACTTTGGTTAACGTTTCTAAGACATGTCCTCGACGCAACATAATGCCGAGTTGACCAAATGTTGACGTCGAGCAGGTCAACGCGGTAGGTGTCGCTAACGACAGCGCACAGGGGCAGGTTGCAACGAGCACCGACAGCATGATCCAGAAAGCATCATCAGGTCGAGAAAAGTGCCAATAGAGCCACGTCGATGCAGAAATAATGAGAATAGCAGCGACAAAATAACGCGCAATTTGGTCCGCCAAAACAGCGACTTTGGGCTTTGCCATCTGTGCTTCATCTTGTAGGCGAACAATGTGCGCGACGAGCGATTCTTTATGGTTATTAATGACGGTGATGTCGACATTGCCCTCAACATTCATGGTGCCGGCATACACGGTATCACCGCTTTGTTTGGTTTGTGGCAACGACTCTCCGGTCAACATGGCTTCGTCTACTGATGTTTTGCCTGACAGGATTCGCCCATCGGCGGGAAAAGGCTCTCCCGGTAACACCCGAACGTGATCATCGACCTTTAAGCTGTTGGCCGGAACGGTTTCACCCGTAAGGTGACGTGCCATCTTCGGCACCAATTTCAATAAATTGGCACTGGCTGCTGCCGCTGTACGCCTGGCGCGCATTTCTAAAAAGCGCCCCAACAATAAGAAGAAGGTGAACATTGCCACCGATTCAAAAAAGACCTCACCTTTACCTGTTACCGTTGCGTATAAGCTCGAGAAATAGGCAAAAAGTAGGGCAATCGAAACGGGGACATCCATACCGAGCGTTCTGGCTTTTAGATTACGCCATGCATTAGTGTAAAAAGGTAAGGCGGAATACAGTAGAACAGGGGTGGCAAAGATAAGACTAATCCAGCGGAAGTAGTTGCGAAAGGTTTCATCCATATCGCCAAACACTTCGAAATACATTGCCACCGCTAACATCATCACCTGCATTGTCGCGAGGCCAGCAATCCCTAACCGATAGAGATATTGCTTCATATTACGATGGTATTGCTGCTCTTGCTTATCCGCTTCAAAAGGGGCTGCTTTATACCCAAGATGATGAATGCGTGTGAGTATTGTGCTCAGTGATGTTTCGCTATCATCCCAACGAACCAGGGCACGGTTGGTGGTGGTGTTAACTTGAATATGGGTAACCCCCTTGGTTCTCTGCAATTGTTTTTCAATCAGCCATGCACAGGCCGCGCAAGAAACGCCATCTAATGAAAGAGGGACTTCTTTTTGATCGGCAACATCACGAACAAACTCTTGTTGTATATCTTGGTTATCATACAAAGTCAGTGATTTAAGCTCTTCTGGCACCAACTCTGCTTTATCCGCGTTCTCGGTACGATACTGATAATAAGAGCTCAAACCACTGTCTACGATAGTGGTTGCCACAGCCTGGCAGCCAGGGCAACACATAAGGCGAGGTTTATCGAAGATCACGACTTGGAAGGTGTCGCCTGTTAAAACAGGATCACCACAGTGATAACAGGGAGTAGTCATGGTTATTGTTTACCGCTTAACGTCAGGGTATTCGAGAGAGGGAAATTAATACGACCGTTGACCTTCCACTGTTTGTCAAACGACGCCAGTTCTATAAACCAAGGGCCTAACATAGGCTCGGCCAAATCGATATGATAAATACCAGCTTGATTTGGGTTTACCATGACATTCACGTCCTTACGCTCTAAGGTACGATGTTGTATGTGAACTTTCAGCGTCGGAAATGTATCAAGTTGCCCTTTATCAAGTGCGATGGCAATTGCGTCTTCAGTCGCTGACAGTTGCGCTGAAATACCAAGTTGGTCTGCGACTTTCAACTTCGATAAATCAAGGTTAATGGCTTTTCCTTTCTTGTAATAGTCTTCCGCAACAAGAGAAACCGCATTTTTTTGAAATAACGCAAAGGTAGATAGACTTGCGACGACGACAGTCGCTGGTAGGGCGATAAGGAACCAAGGCCAAAACTGCTTGTACCAGGGGGTTATCATCTGAAGCTCCTTGGGATGAGCATTAGGAAGCCCCTGCAAGCAGGGGCCAGTTTATACGTAAGTCTCTATTCTACTTCAGGATTACTCAAACGCCATACATAGGCAGAGAGTATCTGAATTTTTTCTTCGCCAAGATGCGCTTCCCATGCGGGCATAACACCTTGACGGCCACCACGAATGGTTTGTTCCACCGCTCGACGTGAGCCACCGTATAGCCAGATGTTGTCGGTTAAGTCCGGCGCACCGAAAGCAGGGTTACCTTTACCATCTGTTCCATGACAAGCGGCACATACCACAAATCGGGTTTTACCTTTTGCAGCCATTTGCGGGTCGACTTTACGGCCTGACAAACTTAACGCGTAAGCGGCAACTTCTTGGACACCCTCTTCACCCATGGTATCTAGCCAAGCTGGCATATTGCCTTTTCGGCCGTGGAGCAAAGTGGCTTTGATGGTTTCAGGTTCACCACCGTATAGCCAAGCATCGTCCGTTAGGTTAGGGAAGCCGGCTTGACCTCGTGCATCCGACCCATGGCAAGCAGCACAGTTTTGGCTAAACAAACGTTGGCCAACCTTTAAGGCTTCTTCATTGCGCGCAATTTGTGTTATCGGACGCAGTGACTTGCCATCTTCTTGATAAGCGAGTTGACGGAATGCCTCACCAAACACTTTGTCTGCAGCGTCGAGTTCCATCGCGTATTGGTTAATGTGCTGAGCTTCTTGTGCCTTCGCCATTAACTCGCGTGATTCATCAACGTTGCTAACATTTTGGTAAGAGCTCTTCCAACCTAATACACCAGCAAAGTTACCTAACCCCGGGTAAAGGATGAGGTACCCCAAACCAAATACCAATGTGGCCCAAAACATGTATGACCACCACTTGGGAAGTGGGTTATTCAGCTCACGAATACCATCGTAGTCGTGACCCATGTCATCGCCCTCTGCGACGCCCATTTTATCTTTGGTCGTCCAAATGATAAGGGCAGCACAGCCAGCAATCGTGCCGAGTACGATGACTGTTACGAAGATACTCCAAAACGTACTCATTAGCGATTATCTCCTGTCTTGTTATTGGGCTTATCCTGACCCTTTTCTTCTTCGTCGAAAATCAGGTTAGCCGCTTCATCAAAGTGTTTTTTGCGACGTTTGCTATAAGCCCAAACAACGATCCCAATGAAGCTAACAAATAGGACCACGGTCCAAATACTATGAAAGGTGCCGATATCCATAGGCCCTCCTTATTACTTCATTGCGTGACCTAGTGACTGAAGATAAGCAATCAACGCTTCTATCTCCGTTTTGCCTTTAACCGCGGCTTCTGCGTTCTTAATATCTTCATCGGTGTATGGCACACCAAATTGATCGCGGAACACTTCAAGCTTCGCAGCCGTTGTCTCTCCGTCTAGCGTATTTTCTGCTAGCCATGGGAAACCAGGCATATTCGATTCAGGCACGACGTCACGTGGGTTAATCAAGTGAACGCGGTGCCATTCGTCAGAATACCGATCCCCAACACGGGAGAGATCAGGACCTGTACGTTTAGAACCCCATAAGAATGGATGCTCCCACACGCTTTCACCTGCAACGCCGTAGTGACCATAGCGCTCAGTTTCGGCCCGGAATGGACGAACCATTTGGCTGTGACAAACATTACAACCTTCACGGATGTAAATATCACGTCCTTCCATCTCTAAGGCTGTATACGGACGAAGGTTATCAACCGGTTCAGTGGTTTGCTCTTGATAAATCAGTGGTGTGATTTCCACTAAGGCGCCAAAACTAATGGCGACAATGATTAAGATCGCGAGCAAGCCTGTGTTTTTTTCTACTATCTCGTGGCGATTTGAACTCATTTAATCGTCCTCCTTACACCGCAGGCTCAAGCGATTTCAAGCTAGCTTCCGGCGCACGAATCGTTTTATATGCGTTGTAAGCCATCAAGAACATGCCTGATAGGAAAATTGCACCACCGATAAAGCGGACAAAATAGAACGGGTAGGAGGCTTCTAATGACTCCACAAAGCTGTACGTCAATGTGCCATCCGTATTCACTGCGCGCCACATCAAGCCTTGCATGACACCAGAAATCCACATCGCGACGATGTAAAGTACGGTACCAATGGTGGCTAGCCAGAAGTGTACGTTTACCAGTGAAACGGAGTACATACGCTCTTGACCAAACAGTTTTGGAATCAAGTGGTAGATAGAGCCGATTGACACCATCGCAACCCAGCCGAGCGCACCAGAGTGTACGTGGCCAATCGTCCAATCGGTATAGTGCGATAGCGCATTCACCGTTTTGATTGACATCATCGGCCCTTCAAACGTCGACATACCATAGAAGGACAGGGACACGATTAAGAAACGCAGAATCGGGTCATAACGTAGTTTATGCCATGCGCCAGAGAGGGTCATAATACCGTTAATCATACCGCCCCAAGAAGGCGCAAATAAGATCAGCGACATCACCATACCCAGCGACTGAGTCCAGTCAGGCAAAGCCGTATAATGAAGGTGGTGAGGTCCCGCCCAGATATACAGAGAGATCAGCGCCCAGAAGTGGACAATAGACAAACGGTAAGAATAAACAGGACGACCAGCTTGCTTGGGAACGAAATAATACATCATACCCAGGAAGCCAGCTGTCAATAGAAACCCGACCGCATTATGTCCATACCACCACTGTACCATTGCATCGACTGCACCGGCATAAATGGAGTAAGACTTCATCGGTGAAACTGGGATTGCCATGCTGTTAACGATATGCAAGACAGCAATGGTCAAAATAAAGGCACCGAAGAACCAGTTCGCAACGTAAATATGCGAGGTTTTACGCTTAATTAATGTGCCAAAGAACACGATAGCGTATGCCACCCATACCACCGCAATGGCGATATCGATTGGCCACTCTAGTTCAGCGTACTCTTTGGAGGTGGTGTATCCCATTGGCAACGAAATAGCTGCTGAAAGGATAATGGCTTGCCAACCCCAGAAGGTGAACTCTGCTAACTTCCCTCCGAATAACCGTGTTTGACAAGTACGTTGTGCAACATAATACGACGTTGCAAACAGCGCACTGGTGCCGAATGCGAAAATCACTGCGTTAGTATGCAG
>NZ_MUFH01000439.1:0-1581 GCF_001996115.1 Salinivibrio sp. MA427 | reverse complement strand
CTTTCAAGGCCCATCTTACATGTGCAGCTTGGGTGATAGGCACTTTCCCCTTCTCGAGCCACAAAGTCGAGGATCTCCTGATCCGTCTGTGCCTCGCTGCCCGGCGAAAGCTCTTTGCCACGTAAATGATCAAAAGCCGGCTGGGCGATGATATCGCGAGAGACACGGATCGCTTCCACCCACTCTTTACGCTCTTGTGGCGTTGAAAGGTAGTTAAAGAAGATCTCTGGCTTCTCATCCGGGTTGGTACTACGAATTTTGACATGGCCACGCACATCGGTATTCATCGGCCCAACGTGTAACTGGAAGCCATGTCCTTTGTTCGGCGCCGAACCATCATAACGGATCGCCAACGGCAAAAAGTGGAACTGCAAGTTCGGGTAGGCGACTTCGTCGTTACCGCGCACAAATCCACCCGCTTCAAAGTGGTTAGTCGCCGCCGCGCCCTTGCGACGGAAAAGCCAATCAAAACCAATTTTAGGCTGATTGTGATACTTCAAGGCCGGATACATACTCACAGGCTCTTTACATTCGTACTGCACATACAGCTCTAAGTGATCTTGTAAGTTTTCTCCCACGCCTGGCAAATGATGCACCGGTTTGATACCTAAGTTTTTCAGCGTATTCTCATCACCTACACCGGATAATTGTAAGAGCTTGGGTGAGTTAATCGCGCCGCCGCAGCTGATAATTTCAGCCCCATAAGCGGTTTTTTTGCGACCCCACTTACGGTATTCCACCCCAATCGCGGTTTTACCTTCAAACACGATCTTATCGGTCGTTGCCCCTGTCAGTACTGTCAGATTTTTACGGTTCATGACCGGGTGTAAATACGCCCGGGCAGCACTGTGACGACGGCCGCGATAGATATTTTGATCAAAAATACCAAAGCCTTCTTGCTGATAACCATTCACGTCGTCGGTCAATGGATAGCCCGCTTGTTGCGTCGCGTCAAAGAACGCACTAAACAGAGGGTTATCACATTGTGCGGTTTCAATCGCCAGCGGACCATTGTTGCCATGATAGTCATCTTGGCCTTTTAATCGCGTCTCACACTTGCGGAAATACGGTAAGCAATGGGCATAATCCCATTTTTTCAGCCCGTGATCGTTGGCCCACTTTTCATAATCCAACGCATTACCACGAATATAAATCATGCCATTAATACTACTGCTACCACCCAGCACTTTACCGCGCGGCTGCGCAATGCGGCGATTATGCATATTCGGTTCGGGCTCGGATTCATAGAGCCAGTTATAGGTGCTATCTGTTAGCAGATAGGTTAACGCCGCAGGCATGTGAATACGAAAATCAATACGATAGTCAGGGCGTCCCGCCTCGAGTAACAGCACCTTGTTATCTGGATTGGCACTTAAACGATTCGCCAGTACGCAGCCTGCCGAGCCTGCACCAACAATGATGTAGTCGTAATTTTGTTGCTGTCCCATAAAACCTCCAGTTTTTGTCCTTCCCGCGCGCAGGGCATAAGCCCGGAATAATCGCAACACGGGTGATGGGTATGATTGTGTAGAGGTTTCCTTTTTGATGATTTTTATAATTCGCTTGATACTTGTGCATCAA
>NZ_MUFH01000438.1:0-1602 GCF_001996115.1 Salinivibrio sp. MA427 | reverse complement strand
GAAGTAATCATCTTCGTCGTAATCTAGACCTTCGACAGACAAGTTGTCTTCAAGAATTTCTATATTTCCACTTGTGCTGTATGGATACATAGAAACATTTCCCTTAAAATTTGTTGCTTGAAAAGATATCTCAGCATCATCACCGTGGTAAATGTACAGCGCTTCATATTGATAATCGCCGTCTCCGATATGCCTCATATCTCCTTCTTCAAGGCTAAAGTCTGAAGCAGCAATTTCTACCTCTTCTTCTTGGCCATCCACCTTGATTTTTGCGGTGATAGTGCCAACTAATTTTAATGCCATAACATACTCCTGCTTAATTTGGTAAATCGATTTTGATGATAGATAGCTAACGCTCTACATAAACGGCGCGAGGAACGAGCGTCCGGCGACCGTGGGGAGCAAATTTAATGTGATTGTTATATGCCATTTGGCACTTTCTCTAAGAACTTTCTTAGTAGGGAGGCTGAGTGCGTGAAGTTTTCAAGTTGATCTTGCAGACCGTACGCCCACTTGATGCCATGGAAGAAATTATTCCTGAAACGATAAACTATGGTCAGGCAGCCAATAAGCTGGGAGGCAGGATCTGCATTATCCCCGGTTAGTACAGCACGCACCAAATCAGGATTGTCATTGGTACGTAGGTGGAGCTTTTCAAAGCGATAATTTGTATTACCACCATCAATATACCGATTGGAAAAGTAGTCTAAATGCTCCGTTAACCAATCGCCGTTGATGATTTCTGGGTCAATGCGTTCGACTTTCTCTGAAATCTTCCTGACAGATGCATTACTCCCCAGTATTTGGGCCTCGAACAAAGTCCAGAGCAGCGTAAACCTTTGAAGGGCCTCATGCTCTTCAGTTGAGAGACTTTCAACACCAGGTGCGACCTTTTCAATATCAGCTAGCTGAACCACAGAATCTCCTTTGGCATATAACGCCTCAATCAGCCGACGCGTTAGCGGTCGGCTGCATTGATTTGTTAGGCTTTTCTTCAATAGGTGTCTGTAGGCTAGTATTTGCACCATGCCATATAACATATGCGTTTGAGAATGCCGCCAGCAAACCACAAGCCAATACAATTATCGCAAAATACTTTGCTATTCGGTAATTAAGCTCACCGGATTTCACGCGCTTCCATTCGTATTTCAAAAGCGGCTTGCTGACTTCCCTTAGTTGCTCGCAAGCCTTTCTTGCCTCTGCTAATTCATTTTTATGATAGTGTTCTCTCGTTTTATAAAGCGAGCTAAGAAATTCATCATTTAGCTTTTTACCTGTAGCGTTTCTTTCATTGTCATTGATTCTAAATATTATGTCGTTATATGACTCGTTCACTCGCGCATAGATTTCTTCCACAGCTCTAGCCATTTCGAACTTGTCTCGTGTGTCATCAGGGCGCGCTGAGTAATGGATGTAGAGAGTTGATAAATAGGTTAATGAGGAAATGTAACGGGCTATTGAATTTCTGAGGGAGTTAACCCAGTCTTGCCGAAATTCAGATATCTTGTTTTCTTTAAATGCAACCAAGTTGGTGAACGCAAAATAACCAGCAATGAGGGCGGCAAACATAGCCCCCATTAATACAATGGCATTTTTTTCGAT
>NZ_MUFH01000437.1:0-1604 GCF_001996115.1 Salinivibrio sp. MA427 | reverse complement strand
GGCCCAAGATATTGATGTATTAATGATTGCGCGTACCACACAAGGCTTTGCCGGTGCAGCGGCGGCGGTGATCATTCAAGCCTTGGTGCGCGATATGTTCGAGCGCGAAGAGTTTGCGCGTACTATGTCGTTTATTACGTTAGTGATGACGATTGCACCTTTGGCAGCGCCAATGATTGGCGGTTATCTGCTGACTTGGTTTGACTGGCGTGCGATTTTTTGGGTCCTGGCAGGATGGGCCTGCTTTGTGACCTTGTGCATTATTTTTCGGATCCCCGAAACGTTACCGCGAGAAAACCGTCCGCCCATGCGGATTGGTGCCTCGTTGCGTAACTATGCCCGCATGCTAAAAACCCCCTTTGCGGTAGGGATGATCTTTTGTTCTGGGTTCTCGTTTGCTGGGATGTTCTCGTTTTTAACCGCGGGCTCGTTCGTCTATATCGACTACTATGGCGTCAGCGCCCAGATGTTTGGCTATCTTTTTGCGCTTAATATCGTTTGCTTGATTGTGATGACGTTTATCAATGGGCGCTTGGTCCGCAAAATGGGATCACATTGGATGCTGCGGCTCGGGTTGGGTATCCAGCTGGTGGCGGGCATTGCCATTGCTGTTTTTCAATGGTTAGACATGGGGCTTTGGGGCACGGTGATCCCGGTGATGACGTATGTCGGTGTGATTTCAACCATCGGCAGTAATAGTATGGCGTGCTTGCTGGCGTGCTATCCACAAATGGCAGGTACTGCATCATCTCTGGCGGGTACCATGCGTTTTGGTATTGGATCTCTAGTCGGTGCAGGCGTTGCCGTGGTCTCTGATGGAACACCTTGGGGGATGATTGGCGCCATCGCGATTTGTGCGATACTCTCTGCCGTTTTCTACTGGACGCTAGCACGTAAAGAACCATGAGTTATGTCATCACCATCCAAACCGTTATGGCTGCAGCCTTCGATGAGTTAGCTGCCGCCATCGATGCTAAAAAAGTGGCTGATGCGCCAGCCGCTCGCGAGGTGTTTTTAGGTCGTTGGGTGGCGCAAGCGGTTAAGAAACAGCGTTTTCACCACAGCGTAAAAGCGGATTTGCAACGTTGGACGCAGCGTGCCCGTAGTGCCGGCACTCAAGCCGGATTAGAGGCCGAATTTCGACACATTCAGCAACTCTATACGCAGTGGTTTCCGGTCGATGAGCCGGCAAGCCCGGTCCAGCACGCCCAATTACAACAGATGATTGATAGTGCCTGCGAGGCGGGTTGGATGCTGCACACCCAAACGCCGATTGATCGAAAGGTCAAGATTGTCTCTGAAGGACAGCATTCACTGGTGGTATGTCCTGAGGCAACTCAGGCGGCATTCAATGCAGAAGGGCACTTAGCTCATCCTCTTAGCATTTATGTGCGTGGACCAGAAATTGATGTAATGAATTGGGCGCATCAAGCCAAACTAGCACCCACGAAAGTCACGGCCTATAAGTCGATCGTTAAATATCATGCTGAATATCGACTTTGGCCCGACAATCATGCGGATTGCTTAATGGTGATGCCGCGGCAATCTATGGTGAAAGAATACCGCTGATGAGCATTGAGAAACCGTCTGAGGGCGGTTTTTTC
>NZ_MUFH01000436.1:0-1613 GCF_001996115.1 Salinivibrio sp. MA427 | reverse complement strand
TTATTCTATAGTTCACTGCCGCACAGGCAGCTTAGAAACAGAGGTGGGCGTACAGTTATTGACAGAACTCGTTCACTGCCGCACAGGCAGCTTAGAAAATAACCAATAAACACATCGAGGGCGAAATACTGTTCACTGCCGCACAGGCAGCTTAGAAATCTGAATGGAATAGAGTTGCTCCGTCTTCTGTGTTCACTGCCGCACAGGCAGCTTAGAAATGATTGCTTTTTGATTCGCGCCCTCCACCGCGTTCACTGCCGCACAGGCAGCTTAGAAAATCGAGATGACGTAACACATCGTCGGACATCTGTTCACTGCCGCACAGGCAGCTTAGAAAAATGAGTACGATAAACATCAACCGTTTTCGTTGTTCACTGCCGCACAGGCAGCTTAGAAATATAACTCTATCCCCGACAACGCCACGATGGTTGTTCACTGCCGCACAGGCAGCTTAGAAATGAAAGCCATGACGGTTGAGTGGGAAGGTATCGTTCACTGCCGCACAGGCAGCTTAGAAATGGACCATTGTTAGAGCGTCTTGGTCCACATTGTTCACTGCCGCACAGGCAGCTTAGAAAATAAACATGGAAAGCAGCGAGCAAAGCAGAATGTTCACTGCCGCACAGGCAGCTTAGAAAAAGCTAAAGCGGAAGCAGAGCGCAAGATTCGCGTTCACTGCCGCACAGGCAGCTTAGAAACAACAGATTGGTAACGATCTAATTCGTCTTATGTTCACTGCCGCACAGGCAGCTTAGAAATGTTCAACTRCGCATCGGCAATGATGGCACTCGTTCACTGCCGCACAGGCAGCTTAGAAAAGATTAACGACCTGGCCGTCTGTCACGATCGAGGTTAATCGTTGGCCTCGATGTCGGAGGCGCGCAGTTCACTTGGGTAATACATGACAGACATCGCACTGGCGCTTGTCCGACCTACACACGATTTTAATATCGGCGGTGCCATTGGCTTACATTGGTTATCGGAACAGCCACTTTTGGCCCGATGATACCATTGGCGTAGGTGACACAAGCCCCGGCACGGTGTTGGATATGTGCAAATTGCCAACGGGCGCCTGTCACGATCGAGGTTAATCGTTGGCCTCGATGTCGGAGGCGCGCAGTCCGCTTGGGTAATACATGACAGACATCGCACTGGCGCTTGTCCGACCTACACACSATTTTAATATCGGCGGTGCCATTGGCTTACATTGGTTATCGGAACAGCCACTTTTGGCCCGATGATACCATTGGCGTAGGTGACACAAGCCCCGGCACGGTGTTGGATATGTGCAAATTGCCAACGGGCGCCTGTCACGATCAGTGCCAATTTGACGACGATGGTGCATAGCGTAAGTCATACCAAGCTTGAATGAGAATCTTTATGTGTGCTGCTGTACACCAACGTTGTTCGGCTGAATCAATATGAGTTAAAAAGTTGGGAGTCACTGACAAAAAGCTCTATATTCATTATTCATATTTATGAATAAGTGCGATAGTTATGGCGACAACAAGTCTAAGCTTAGGGGAGCACTGGGAAGTGGTTATTAAAAACGAGGTAGCAAGTGGCCGGTACGGCTCTGCTAGCGAGGTTGTTCGTGCTGCATTACGCACACT
>NZ_MUFH01000435.1:0-1627 GCF_001996115.1 Salinivibrio sp. MA427 | reverse complement strand
CTTATCTACCACCACTAATGACGTAACACCTTTTTCCGACATTAGATCATATGCTGTTTGAATGCTCGCACCGGAGGCTATGGTTAATGGTTGACTTGACGCAATATCCTGAGCTAGCAAGTCAAAAACACTCTTCCCTCTCGTTTCCATAGCACGACGCACATCTCCATCGGTTATGATTCCTAACTCTGAGTCGAGATTGACCAAGACTAAACCTAACTGACCTTTTGATATCGCATGAACGACTGCCGTGAAATCTGATTCTTTAGCGATGAAGGGAACGTCTGGAACCATCTCATCAGCGACTTTTGACAAGAGCCTGCGACCTAGGTTTCCTCCTGGGTGAAAACGCGCAAAGTTCTCAGGTTGAAAGCCACGTGCGCTCATTAAAGCCACGGTCAACGCATCACCCATGACTAAAGTCGCTGTCGTTGAGGCCGTCGGTGCAAGTTGGTATGGACAAGCTTCTTTGGGTACTGCTATATCTAAATGACAATGTGCATTTGTTGCTAATGTTGAGTTCTGATCACCAGTTATAGCAACGATATGATTGCCGTTATCTTTTAAGAAAGGTAGCAATTTCAAAACTTCATCGGTTTCGCCGGAATTAGAAATCGCAATAAAAACGTCTTCGGGCTGTACCATCCCTAGATCACCGTGAAAGGCCTCTCCCGGGTGCATAAAGAAACTCGGTGTACCCGTACTAGCAAACGACGCTGCCATTTTTTTACCAATAATGCCAGATTTCCCCATACCGCAGATAATCGTTCGTCCTGCTGTATTTAAAATCACCTCGACAGCGTAACGAAAGTCATTATCCAGCCGACTACTCATATGTCGTAGCCCTTCAACCTCTGTCTCAACGACTCTTTGCGCAATGCTGATTATATCCATCAGGTATTTTCCATTTTACTCTTTATTGATAAGTAATCTTCTTGAGTATCGACACCATGCGCTATATCACTATCAAACTGATACACTCCCAAAGACATCCCGTTAGATAGTGCTCTCAACTGCTCGAGTTTTTCATACCCTTCTAAAGGTGCTTCTCCGTATGAACAAAACTCTGCAAGTGCTAATACAGTATAAGCATAAATTCCAATGTGCCTGTACGCGTGAGAGTAGTCCAATGGATACTCTCGGTTATGAGGGCAAGCTGAACGGGTAAAATATAAAGCTCGGTTATTCAAGCCAACAATCGCCTTAACAACATTAGGATTACTAAGTTCCTTATAGCTTTCAATCGGTGTCACTACGGTCGTAATTGAAAATTCTTTTCTACTATCCGCAAAGTTAGCAAGTTCTCGAATCAATGCTGGCGGGACTAACGGCTCATCACCTTGAACATTAATGATAGTATCTTCATCATCCCAACCGAACTTTTTGACAACCTCATTTATTCTATCCGTACCGCTTTCATGCTCACTAGATGTCATCGTTACTGACAGGCTTAACGCTTCAGCCTTTTTGAAAATTCCATCGTTATCAGTTGCAATAATAATATCTTCAGATTTAAAGCCAGCCTCGAGACAACGTTGATGGACATGCCAAAACAGTGGCTTACCGTTTATTTCTAACAGCGGTTTTCCTTCAAGGCGAGAAGAACCATATCTACATGGAATAATTA
>NZ_MUFH01000434.1:0-1628 GCF_001996115.1 Salinivibrio sp. MA427 | reverse complement strand
ATGTTTATCTACCCCGATGGTGGCATGCATCACCGCTTTTACCGGTTTTAAATCCGTCATCGCATTCACAATCGGTGCCACCGGGTTCGTCAAGGTACCAAATAAATCGGTGTGGCTGAGCACGTAATCACGCATCAACTTAGGATTGATGTTTTTCTCGCCATGTTTACCCCGTGCCACGGCAATGATATCACCAATTTTCACCCCAGAGGGACAGGCGGTTTCGCAGCGTTTGCAGTTGGTGCATAGTTTGAGTAGGTCGTCATAATACTCTGGATTTTTGATCCGCAGACGCTCGCCATCTGGCCCACACTCTTTGGGGCCCGGATACGCCGGATTCACTTTCGACACTGGGCAGTACACAGTGCAGACGGTACATTTGATACACTGGTCAAAACTGGTGGGCTGCGGTGCATGGTCGCGATATTCTCGCTGTTTAAGCCATTCAGTTAACATATGGCCTCCTTAGCGTTTGCCATCACGGCAAGTGCTCGTTGTGCCGCGGCGTAGCCTGTTGCAACCGCAACGCCTCCGCCGCAACCTTCAAATACGGGATCGTAACCACTGAGTACTGCCCCACACACAAACAAGTTTTGACAACGTTTTCCGCGCGCGGTAGGCCGCAGTTGGTTATCGGTGTTAATACCGAAGGCCATAAACGGATGACTTTGCTGGCTGAAAAAGTCGTCATTGCGCCATTCGTTGCGATCAGGGCTTTGTACCATATCTAACCCCAGTGTTGGCTCGCTAACTTGGGTGCGATCCGCATTCAAGCCGCGACTAAAATAGCTTCCCGTCGCCAAGATTACTGCCTCTGCGGTTAACGGAATATCCTCTAACTGACGGGTATGTAATGCAGTGAGGCGGCCACTGTCGTCAAACTCGCCGCTGGTGACTTGATCACCGCGCAGCAACATGCCACCTGCACTGGCAAACGCGCGCTGCAGGGCCTCTTCTATTCGAATCCCGAGTAACGAAGGCGGCATGGTGGGCACTTCATGGAAGCAACGATCGGTGCGCTGTTTAAGTGCATCCATACCCTGCTCGCCCGCAACGTTGGCAATGATGGCAGGCAAAATCACGAGCTCGTCCGGTCCAGATTGCGCGATTAACTGCTCGCACAGGCTGTCAAAGGCGTTAGGCTCGGCCAGTAAGCGTGACAGATCAACCGAGCGCAATTCATTGCGGTTACGGCGCAAACGCTCCGCACCAGGAATCGAAAGCGTGATGGTGCGACTCGGGCAGGAGGCAAAATCACGCTGCGCGGTAATAGTGTCTTTGGCTAACGTCGGTTGCGCATCGCGATAGCCGTCAATGGCGGCAAAACAGAGACCCGAAAAACGGCGCGGGCCACGATGTTGATACACGTGCCCTTGCGATAACCACGTCGGACGCACGGTGCCCAGCGGCGTGATCCGGCCATGATTGGCGTTGTCTTCTTGATGATACAAACACACTTTTTGCGCACTGAGTTGCTGTTGGAACCAGGTTAACGAATCGGTGATCTCATCAAGGCTAACCTTGGCATAAGGGTGCTCAGGATGCTGGCGCACCAATTTGGGAATCGCCTCAAACGGTTGGGTAACCGGCTCACCATTAGGAAAATGGCCCAGTACATCAATTGAACC
>NZ_MUFH01000433.1:0-1632 GCF_001996115.1 Salinivibrio sp. MA427 | reverse complement strand
CCATCAGTCAGCATGTGACCGGATGCGGAACAATGATCATGTATGATGATCTGGTTGTTCAAGAGTCAGCCTATTTCTCATCAGTCGTACGATCGGAGAAGAAAATCGCGACGGATCGTCCTGGATCCCTTGGTACGCCTGACATTGTCCGTAAATTAGCGGTTTGGATATATCGTTCCGGTTAAGATACTGGCACTATTCAATCAGAAATATAACTTGATCATCGTTCCCAGGCTTATTGAGACATTGCGGTTGAATTTGCTGGTGATTTCATCGCAATACGTACTTGATCATGCTTCCTATCTACTCATGTTATCAACGAAAGCATGATCAAGGCTATTGAATCCATCGCTTTATTTTCCTTGATCATGCTTTCGGGAAATAGGATCAAATGGCATTAATGTTCATCGCACATCGCCAAAATGTGTAATAGAGGGTCGATCCTACTGATGATATCGATGAAAAATGGTCAGTTTAATGTTGAAATATCGACAACCGTAAATTAGCCAACCAAATACAAGCTTCCGTATTTATTCGCCATTTACATTGTAAATAAGTGACACTGTGACATTTTAAATCTTACTATGATTGGCTCTGATAATATTGGTTGAATTTGACATCAATGGTGATGATATTCAGCCCCACCCTATAATTACAATTGTGAGCAGGATCTGTATTTGATTGGCATTTGTTCACCTTTTTATTGTCTTGGGTGGATTATGCTGTACAATCGACAATTATTTCTCGTGATGGCGAAAAAGAATATGGATAGGGAAAAGACGATTGAGAACCTCCGCAATATCGCGGCGCAGACAAAACAAGTGCAGTCTGATCGTGTGGAGATTGTCATGGAAGAGCGACACGATCAGCTCTTTCCGCCCATGTCGAAAGCGTTAATGGAAACACGTTCAGGGCTTACGCGGCGCAAGCTTGATGAAGCGATCTCTCGCATGGAGCAAGACGGGCATCAATTTACCAAAAATAATGCCAATCATTACTCCATTACCCTGGATGAAGCGCATCAAATTATGGACGCCGCGAATGTTCCGACGTTTCATGAACGTAAAGGCAAGACGCACAAACCTTGGGTTATAAACATTCAAAACCAAAAAGGGGGCACCGGCAAGTCTATGAGTGCGGTGCACTTAGCGGCTTGTATGGCGCTGAATCTTGAGAAACGTTATCGCATTTGCTTGATTGACTTAGATCCGCAAGGTTCGCTGCGATTATTCCTTAACCCACAAATCAGTTTGACGGAACAAGAAGGGATTTATTCTGCCGTTGATGTGATGTTGGACAATACGCCCCAGGCTGCTGACAAAGATTTCATGATGCGTAATGTCTTGCTGCCGACACAATATCCTAATTTGAAAACCATGGCTGCCTTTCCTGAAGACGCCATGTTTAATGCAGAGGCATGGCAAGCGTTAGCAACCAGCCAGTCGCTGAATGTGGTGGAGTTATTGCAAGAGAAGGTGATTGATCCAATCAGTGATGAGTTCGACATCATTATGATTGATACGGGGCCCCATATCGATCCACTGGTTTGGAATGCGATGTATGCGTCTAACTCTTTAGTGATCCCCTGCACCGCGAAGCGACTGGATTGGGCATCGACGGTGAACTTTTTCC
>NZ_MUFH01000432.1:0-2120 GCF_001996115.1 Salinivibrio sp. MA427 | reverse complement strand
GCCAAACCGATGTTCGTGTTTACTTTCAATAGTAACTAAGTAACGATAATATTATCAAGCGCTACCCCAGGTGGCGCTTTTTTACGTCACCTAGAACTGCAACATCCGTCGTTTTAGGGTTGATAAGGAGATAAATAATGACCGAATGGGAAAAGATGTGCCAAGGACTTGTGTTTGATGACAGCGATGGATCCATTGATATCAGGCGAGACCATGCCACACGAACCTTATTAGCATTCAATCAAAGCCTAGATACGACGACAAGAAAGCAACTGCTTACCACGTTATTACGTACCATCGGCGAAGGTTCGGTCATTCAACCTCCGTTCCATTGTGAGTTTGGCGAGACCATTGAGGTTGGCAGCAACACCTTAATCAACATGAATGTCACTATGCTGGATGGTGCACCGATCACGATTGGCAACCATGTGCTGATTGGCCCCAATACGCAGTTCTACACCCCTACCCACTCCCTCGACTATCAAAGCCGCCGCGCATGGGAGACATGGTGCTAACCCATTGTGGTAGAAGACGATGTGTGGATTGGCGGTAATGTGGTGATCTGTCAAGGAGTCACTATCGGGGCGCGCAGCGTCATCGCCGCCAATGCGGTAGTTAAACACGACGTGCCACCTGACAGTCTTTACGGCGGCACCCCTGCACGTTTCCTAAAGGCACTTAATGGCAATAGATAGAAAAATGAATCTGGCTAATCAATTAAGGCCGCACCTTTGGGAGCGACCTCTTTACTGACAGCTTGGTCTTCCTGCTTACTTCACAGGTTTGATGGCCAATTCGGCATTGTCGAAACCGAGGCTCGCAAGTTCATCGGAGTCAAAGTTAGAAATCAATTCTACCCCATTCGCTTCGCCCGTCGTGGTCATTGGCGAAATAGATCGCTTGACGCGAGCGGAAGCCGCTTTGCCAATCGGCTTCGCTTGGCCAAGCTCTATAGTCCCTGCATACTGGGATTCCGCATAAAAATCACCCGACACGTAGGAATAGAACGGACGTAAGCTTTTTCCTGTTGCCCACTGCATGCTTTCTAGGCCATACTTTTCAACCGCCCAGCTCCAGTCCCACCATTTCACTTCGCCAGGAATGTAGCGGTGATGCCATTGATATGCGATATCTGCAGACGGCTCACTACTACGTCCCATCGTAAAGGTGTGGTGTACTGTAGGACGATTTTCAGGGTGCGAGTGCCATGCGTTACCGCTCCAGCGCAAGAAGCCGTCAAAAGTCACGTCATAACTAATATCGGCGCCAAAGCGATACGGATAAGAAATGCTCGACCGATAAAGCTCGACGCGAATAGGTATCTCGGAGTTCGCCGGAACAAATGGACGTGCTTGTAACGTCACCTGCTCACTGCTCGAGCCACCATTGCTATTGGCAAAGCTTTGATTCGCCTCAAATGAAATAGTGAGCTTGGTATCGCCAACCAATGGCCATTTAAATTCGTTTTCTGTTTGTACTTTTTGCGCAAAACCATAGGTGTTGGTTTTCGACCAATTAGTGGCCTCATCGACTTTGAGATCAACGACCACTTGTTGAGGCTCGTCGAGGTTGTTGCGGGCGACAGCAGAAATCGTTTTGACTAACTGTTTATCGGACTCAACCACATCACCATGCCAGNTGCGTAACCCAGGTAATGCGCGAGATAGCTCAGCGGTTTGACAAATTCACTGCGATTATTGACCAGTGAATATTGGACATCGAGCTCAGTCCCTTCTGGTACGCTTTGAGCGGCGTAATCCGGAATATCGCCCTTATCATTGATGGGATAACACCATGTATCTTTCGTTTGACCGTAGTGTTTGATTTCACCGTTATAGCCGCTACCCATGATCGCCCAATCGCCTTCGAGCCCAGCGATTTGCCATTTCCCCATGCGATCGTTCAAAAAGTGGCGGTGGGTACTCGCCTCGTCTGCCGTTAAGGGCCGATAGTTGGCCCGGCATTGGTCATCGCCTAAGGTATCAAGCACAATTTGGTCAGGATAGACTCTCGCCTGTGCAACTCCCGCACTGACGAGCACTGCGATGGTGGAGAGAGTCAAGGTTGTTGTACGTGAGATTGTCGCCATTTGACGTCTTCCTTTTGTTAGGTGTTATTAG
>NZ_MUFH01000431.1:0-1644 GCF_001996115.1 Salinivibrio sp. MA427 | reverse complement strand
AGATTACGGAACCGATTACCGAGGTGACTCATGCGACTCATTCCTTTACAAACCAGCCAGCAAGTTGGTCTTTGGTCGGCGCGTTACATCGTCGATACCATTAACCAGTTTGCCCCGACCGCAGACCACCCTTTTGTGTTAGGTTTGCCGACCGGTGGCACCCCACTGAATACCTACAACCAATTGATTAAACTTCATAAAAAAGGCGAAGTCAGCTTTGAACATGTGGTGACATTCAATATGGACGAGTACTGTGGTATCCCGGCCAATCATCCGCAGGCCTATCGTACCTTTATGTATGAAAACTTCTTTAACCACATTGATATTCAGGAAAAAAACATCAACCTGCTTGATGGAAATGCGACCGATATCGAGGCGGAATGCCAACGCTATGAAGAAAAAATCAAAACCTACGGCAAAATTCATCTCTTTATGGGCGGTGTGGGTAACGATGGCCACATTGCATTTAATGAACCGGCCTCTTCGTTAGCATCACGAACTCGGATCAAAACCTTGACCGAAGACACGCGTGTGGCAAACTCTCGCTTCTTTGATAATGATATCAATCAAGTGCCAAAACACGCGCTTACCATCGGTGTTGGTACGCTACTCGATGCCGAAGAAGTCATGATTCTGGTTACTGGTGCCAATAAAGCGCAAGCGCTCGAAGCGGCGGTGGAAGGCTCAGTCAATCATCTTTGGACCGTCTCGGCACTGCAGCTTCATCCCAAGGCCATGATTGTGTGCGACTCGCCCTCAACCGCAGAGCTAAAAGTCAAAACAGTAAAGTACTTTCAAGAGCTTGAAGCCCAAAATATCCATCATTTATAAGGAATTTAAGCATGTATGCCCTAACCCACTGCCGGATTTTTACTGGCCATGAGGTACTTGATAATCATGCCATCGTCATTCGGGAAGGCCTGATTGCAGACGTGTGCCCACAACATGCGCTTTCCTCTGATATTGAAACACGCAGTCTAGAAGGTGCGATGGTTAGCCCTGGTTTTATTGATCTGCAGCTGAATGGCTGTGGCGGCGTGATGTTTAATGATGACATTACGTCCGATACCATCGATACCATGCACCAAGCGAATCTTAAATCAGGTTGCACTAATTTCCTGCCTACCCTGATCACCAGCTCTGATGCCGATATGAAAGCCGCTGTCGCGGCAATGCGGGACCATAAAGCCAAGCACCCGCATCAAGCAGTTGGGTTGCATTTAGAAGGACCTTATTTAAATACTCAAAAAAAAGGAATTCATAGCGCTGATTATATTCGCCCAAGTAGCGATGACATGATTGCCTACTTATGCGATAACGCAGACGTCATTACAAAAGTTACCGTCGCGCCCGAGCTCACCCCCCGCGCACATATCCAGGCGCTGACAAAGGCAGGGATCATCGTCTCGGCAGGACATACCAATGCGACCTACGCTGAAGCGAGAGAGGGCTTCGCCAATGGTATCGGCTTTGCTACGCACCTGTTTAATGCCATGACATCGATCACAGGGCGCGAGCCTGGGATGGTCGGTGCGATTTATGATACCCCCGATGTTTATACCGGCGTGATTGCTGATGGCTTTCATGTGTCATATGCCAATATTCGACTCGCGCACCAAGTAAAAAGGGATAAATTAGTGTTGG
>NZ_MUFH01000430.1:0-1650 GCF_001996115.1 Salinivibrio sp. MA427 | reverse complement strand
GCTAAAAACAGGGCAAAAAACGTACTAAACATTGATCTCGTTGCTTGATAAACAGACAAACCAGTGTTTTAGGGTCGGAGGGTCGCTTAATTTGTCTTTTTTTTGTATTATCTGGCAGGTGTACTAGAGAGGTGAAAGATGCTGTATAAAAAAGTGATGCAAGATTTACGCTCACGCATCAATTCAGACGAGTTCGAGGTTGGTGATATCCTCCCCACAGAAAAAGCACTCAGCGAACATTATGGCGTTAGCCGAGTGACTATACGTAATGCTATCGATGAGTTGGTTGAACTAGGCTTAGTTGCAAAGCGTCAAGGCGCTGGCACAAGCATCATCGGTAAAACGGTCGTTGGCTCGTTGCTAACACTGAAAAGTACCAATGAATACTTCTCAAGTACCAACACGACGCTTGAATACAAGATTGATGAGTTCTCTCTCATTGATCCAGACGAAGAGCTGGTGCGGCTTTTAAAGGTCGAGAAAACCGAAAAAGTCTACTTTATTCGAAGATTCAAGCTATTAAACGGAAAGCCATCCGTATACGAAGAGTCTTACATGCCTGCCTCACTCTATCCACGAATGAATGTGATGTCTTTAGAAGGCTCAAAGTATCGCTACCTGGAAGAGGAACTAGGTCTTGATATCGACGGCGCGTCTCAAGATTTCGAAGCCATCCTTCCGAACGAGTCAATGCGTCGGATCCTCGATATCGATCCATCAACGCCATTACTTCAAGTACTGTCCATCGGTTTGCTAAAAGACGGCCGTGTCTTTGAATACACAAAGCTGGTATCACTACCTGGCACCATGTCTTACAAGCATTACCTTAAACGGGGTGAGTAGCAGGGCGAGCGCATGAGTGTTCATTTTTCAACCTCTGCCGGTATGCCTGCTGCTAAAACCTTTTCTAAAAAGCTGGGATTCATGAAACAACGCTGTTCAAACACAACATCGTCATGAAGGTTCGGCGCTGATCACTGAATGCCACGGTGATCGCGTTCGCGATCTCTCCCTGGCTCCCGCCATGATAGCGAGTATGCTTTCCCAGCTAAGACGGAAACACTTGCACCCAATTAATTTGCCCTTTGTAGTTACGAGTGCTCCATGCAATAAGAATATTCAGCAGAATCGACACACCTTGGGTAACAAAAATGACTGGTGCCGCTATTAACATCAATAAAGCAGTCAGCAAGGTTGCCCAAGAAAAACCTCGTCGACATATCCAGTAAATAGCATATATGGGCGGAAGCAACAGTAATGCACAAACGACATACAGTGGTGAAATCACTTCGCCCAATATTTGGTGCGGGTAGATAAGGCGCAATAGCCATAACACATCTAGGGCGCCCCAGAAAACCATAAACTCACGCTGGCTAATAGGATATACACCATGCTTGTACAACAGATGTTGATTGAGATGGTGTCTAAAGCTCATTATTTCATGAATCACTCGCCCAATCAGTGAAAAAGCCAAACGAAAAATAAAAAGCAATACAATTAAAGTAAGAATAGAGCCCATACTTGCCACTTAATCAAAAGATATCGAACAACCATAACCACCGGGGAAGCACTCAAACAGCAAGTGATAGACTGTATTTTAGTGATGCGTTTCAATAGGCTATTGCTGACATCATTCCCGCACAATCACAC
>NZ_MUFH01000043.1:0-13525 GCF_001996115.1 Salinivibrio sp. MA427 | reverse complement strand
GTGACAAACGGCATTACACCGCGTCGTTGGTTGAAATTCTGTAATCCTGATTTATCAAACTTGATCAGTGAAAAAATTGGCGAGCAGTGGCCAGCACAGCTTGAGCAACTCGAGCAGGTTGCACAATATGCTGACGACGCTGATTTTCAGAAAACCTTCATGGCGGTCAAGAAGCGCAATAAACAGCGCCTTGCTGACTGGGTAAAATCCAACCTCGATATCACGCTTAACACCGATGCGATTTTCGATGTTCAGATCAAGCGTCTACACGAATATAAGCGTCAGCACTTGAATCTATTGCATGTAATTTCGCTCTATCAGCGCTTGCTCAACGAGCCAAACTTTGACATGGCGCCACGAGTGGTCTTTTTTGCCGCTAAAGCAGCCCCAGGTTATGAACTGGCAAAATCGATCATTTTCGCTATCAACAAGGTGGCCGAAACGATCAATAACGATCCACGCGTTGGCGATAAGCTTAAAGTGGTGTTTATTCCAGACTACCGCGTAAGCATGGCAGAAATTATCATTCCAGCCGCCGATGTGTCAGAGCAAATCTCAATGGCCGGTAAAGAAGCGTCGGGCACGGGCAATATGAAAATGGCCCTTAACGGTGCCTTGACCATTGGTACCATGGATGGCGCTAACGTCGAGATCCGTGAAGAAGTGGGTGACGATAATATCTATATCTTCGGCTTAGATGTTGATGGGGTCACCGAATTACGCCAAAAAGGCTATCAACCCGAAACAGCGTACCAAAATCAACCGCTTCTAAAAGCCGCTTTAGATAGCCTATTGGATGAAACCTTCACGCCGGGGCAGCCTGGTTTGCTGCGCCCTGTCTTTGACAGCGTGATGACAAGTGGTGATCCGTACCTGTGTTTGGCTGACTTTGCTGATTATGTCCGCGCACACAATGACATTGATCGTGATTATCGAGACATGTCGCAGTGGGCACGCAAAGCCATTCTTAACACCGCGCTGGTCGGTAAGTTTAGCTCTGACCGTTCCATCCGTGATTATGTTAATAATATTTGGCAGCTAAAAGCGATCAAACGCTAATTGCTAATTGCTAATTGCAATATAACGGGTTAACAACCTGATAGGTGGCAAGGGATTCGCCTTGCCACCTGATAATAATGACAACAATATTGCCCAATAAAAGAAGGGGCAGACCCCTCGGAGAAAGCGATGAAAGAATCTGCATTAAAGACAGTCGCACACATGGCGAACCTTGCCGACCGTTATATCAGTGCTTGGGGCACAGAAGCGGCGGTGCCAGACAGTACCTTACATGATTTATTAACGTCACTTGGCTATGACACACGAAACGACGAGGCGTTGTTGGCATCAGCGGAGAGAAAACACAAAACGGRTGTGCTTGCCCCCGTACAGGTGGTGCAAGACAACGAACCGGTTGAAATTGCGCTTTACCTTGGCACCAGTGCCCGAGAAAGTGACTTTAGTTGGCGTTTGGAAACCGAACAGGGCGAGTGCTTTGAAGGTTATCTTCAGTCACAAATTATTCGCGACGAACGCAGTGAGGGTGGCCCGCTCGTTTTTAGCTTACCGTGCGCTCTACCTTGGGGCTACCACCGTCTCTTTGTAAACCGAAAGCGCCGCAAATCTCCCTATCAGATGACGTTAATTATGGCGCCTTCTCAGTGCTATAAACAACCTGAACTGAATGCGCACAAAAAAATGTGGGGACCGAGTATTCAGCTCTACACCTTACGCACTCCACATAATTGGGGCATCGGTGATTTTGGCGATCTCAAACAGTTGGTCAGTGAATTGGCGTCACGCGGGGCAGATTTTGTTGGTCTGAACCCGATTCATGCGCTTTTCCCTGCCAATCCTGAAGCCGCGAGTCCTTATAGCCCGTCATCACGTCGCTGGCTTAATCTTTTGTATATCGATGTCAGTGCGGTGCGAGAGTTTTCATTGAGTGCCAAAGCGCAGCAACTGGTGGGCAGTGCCGCGTTTCAACGTCGATTACAGGCCGTACGTGATACTCATTGGGTCGATTATAGTGAAGTTGCCGCATTGAAGATGGCGGTATTGCCGTTACTGTTTGAGGAGTTTAAACAGCGGGAGCTGCTGCAACAGACGCATCGTGGCCGCGCTTTCTTAGACTTTATTGAGCAAGGTGGTGACAGCTTAAAACAGCAAGCGACCTTTGATGCATTGCATCAACACTTGCGCGCAGACGACGAGAATATGTGGGGCTGGCCGGTATTCCCAGAAAAGTACCGTCGTTATGAGAATGCGGCGACGCAAGCTTTTATTGAACAGCACCATGATGACATCCAGCTGTATATGTATTTACAGTGGATTGCTCAAATCCAAATCGAAGAGGCACAAGCGATCGCCGAAGAACAAGGCATGGCGCTCGGTTTATATCGCGACTTGGCGGTGGGTGTTTCAGATGCGGGAAGTGAAACATGGTCAGATAACTCGCCACTCGTGCTTGACGCCAGTGTTGGCGCGCCACCCGATATGTTGGGGCCGCGAGGACAAAATTGGGGCTTACCACCGTTTGATCCACAAGCGCTGCAAGCTTCGGGTTATCATGCTTATATTGAACTGTTGCGTGCCAATATGCGTCACTGTGGTGCATTAAGGATTGACCATGTGCTAGGTCTGTTGCGTTTATGGTGGATCCCGAAAGGCAAAAACGCCAGCGAAGGCGCGTATTTATATTACCCAGTAAAAGACATGCTTGCTATTCTGGCACTTGAATCACACCGTCATCAATGCAGTGTGATTGGTGAAGATTTAGGCACGGTGCCTGACGAAATTGGTGCGTTGCTGAGCGATGCGGGTGTGCATTCTTATAAAGTGTTCTTCTTTGAAACGTCAGAAGAAGATGGTGGATTTATTTCACCGGCCCATTATACCGAGCAAGCGATGGCAACACTTTCCACTCATGATATGCCAACCATTCGGGGATTTTGGCATTGTGATGACTTAAAAATGGGTCAAGAGCTGGGCTTGTATCCGGACGAAGCACAGCTTCAGCAATTGTTTGATGATCGCTTAAAAGCGAAACAAGGGATCTTAGACAGTGTTCGTTGGCATGGCATGTTGCCGGAAGGTGTAGGGGCAGATGCGCGTTATGTGCCGATGGATGGCTATTTGTGTCGCGCACTACAATTGCATGTCGCAGCCGGCCAATCTGCGCTGTTGAGTGTGCAGCTTGAAGATTGGTTAGAAATGGACAAGCCAGTTAATATCCCTGGTACGGTTGATGAGTATCCCAACTGGCGACGTAAACTCTCTGTGAACCTAGATACGTTGTTTAGCCGCGAAGAGTTAAATCAACTGGCGAAGGATCTTTCGCGGGTACGCTTACACGCGAGTCGTCTATCCGTTTGATCGCCTGATCACCACGCGACCACGCTCTATCCTTAGTGCTAGCCAACACGCATGGGATGGAGCGTTTTTCTATAAGGAGCCTTCTGTGTCACATTCCTCTTCCTCGATGACACCATATTATACGCACCCCGATCACTACGACATCGATCTCGCGGCCTTGCACAATCCTCGCTATGCGCATCAGCTCATGGGTGCGCATCCTATGACCTTGCCGGTTAACGGTGAGCCTATTGAAGGCGTGCGTTTTATTGTCTTTGCCCCTCATGCGCAATCGGTCAGCGTGATTGGCGATTGGAACCAATGGCAAGCTGATACCGCCTTGATGACGCCCATTGAAGATGGCTTTTGGGTCGGGTTTATTGCCAACCTTGGCACACACCAACGCTATAAATACGCCTTAACCGGTCCTGACGGACAGGGTTTACCCCATAAAGCCGATCCTTACGGGGCGTACGCTGAGCCTTATCCCTCGTTTGCGTCACTGACTTATGATCAGTCTGTTTATCAATGGAACGATCATCAGTGGCAGCAACGACCCATAACCGCAAAGCATCAACAAGCCTTGTCGTTTTATGAGTTACATCTTGGCTCGTGGCAACATGATGAAAATGGCCAAATGCTGGGCTATTGCGACCTTGCTGTGCGCTTAGTGCCGTATCTGGTTGATATGGGCTATACCCATGTGGAGCTAATGCCGGTCAGTGAGCACCCTTTTTATGGGTCGTGGGGATATCAACCCATAGGGCTTTTTGCACCGACCAGCCGCTACGGATCGCCGGATGATTTTAAGTATTTTGTCGACCAATGCCATCAGGCAGGGATTGGCGTGATCCTTGATTGGGTGCCGGGGCATTTTCCCACCGATGATCATGGGCTTGCGTACTTTGATGGCACGCCTTTATATCACGATCCTGATCCGCGTCGTGGTTGGCATAATGATTGGCACTGCCATCTCTACGATATGGGTAAAGATCATGTGCGCCGCTTTCTGGTGAATAATGCGCTGTATTGGCTCGATCAATTTCACATTGATGGTCTACGCGTGGATGCCGTCGCGTCGATGCTCTATCTCGATTATTCGCGTGAGCATGACCAATGGCTCCCCAACGCTGACGGTGGAAACGAGAATTACGACGCGATTGCGACACTAAAATGGATGAACGAGTCGGTTTATCACTATTTTCCCAATGCGATGACGATTGCTGAAGAGTCCACCACATTTCCTGGCGTGTCTGCGCCCACGTATATGGGAGGACTTGGGTTCGGATTCAAATGGAATATGGGCTGGATGCATGACAGCTTAAGTTATATCCGTGAAGAACCTGTGCATCGACGCTATCATCACGATACGCTGACCTTCCCATTAGTTTATGCGTTTAGTGAGAACTATGTGTTACCGCTATCGCATGACGAAGTGGTCTATGGTAAAGGCTCTCTGATGGGCAAAATGCCTGGCGATGAGTGGCAACAAACGGCTAATTTACGCGCCTATTTGAGCTATATGTATGGTCAACCCGGAAAAAAACTGAATTTTATGGGGGCGGAGATTGGTCAAACAGCAGAGTGGGATCACGATAGTCAACTTGAGTGGCACTGGTTGCAGTATGAACGCCACCAAGGTGTTCAAGCTCTGGTGAAAGCCCTCAATGATCTTTATGTGTCGACGCCAGCATTGTACCGACTCGATTTTGATCCGACAGGGTTTGAATGGCGAGTCAAAGATGCGGCAGATATCAGTATCATGGCCCATGAGCGGTTGGGCGATGATGGCTCGCGAGTGCTGGTGGTGAGTAATTTCACGCCTGTACCACGTGATGGCCTTCAGCTAGGTGTACCGATGAGTGGCGACTATCAACTGGTATTAAACTCCGATGATGAGGCATTTTGGGGCAGTGGCTATCCGGTTTACCAAGTAGTGAGTACGGATAAAATATCAGCACATGAGCAACCCCAATCACTGACGCTCAATTTGCCACCGTTAGCCACGGTTTTTTATCGCTGGCAAGGGTGAACAACTTCAAACCACGCTAGACGACCTAATGAGGAACGCACCAAGTTAATCCTTGGTGCGTTTTTATTTGTCGCCTCGCGCAGACCGCAACGCTATGTTTACTGCACCGCTTACCGCCTTGTTCTAGGTTGAATCCATCAAAAAAGGCCGCGTATGCGGCCTAATCATTATCTTTAAGGCGCCATTTTATGCCGCATCTTCTTCGTCAACGAAGGTCACGCCGTTTTCACGGTGTAGACGCTTGCACGCGCGGCCGTCGCTGTGGAACAAGTGACAGCGGTGAGCGGGAATACCAATCGCGTACTTCTCGCCGGGCTCAATCTCAACCGTATCGAGTTGGCGATAGATCACATCCGCATCGGCACTTTCTAGGTTGAGATAAATTTGCGTCTCGTTACCCAACTTCTCAACGATGGTCGCTTCCCCTTCGATTTTGGCATCACCGTCTTTGGCGGCGATTAAATGCTCTGGGCGAATCCCTAGCGACATACGATCACCGCGGGTGACGGTTTTGCCATCGACTGGTATCCAGAAACTGGCCCCCTCACTTAGCTGCACTTTGACCCGAGTCGGCTCAACATCTGCGATGAATACGCTCATGAAATTCATTTTTGGGGAGCCAATAAACGAGGCCACAAAGCGGTTTTGTGGGTAGTGGTATAGCTCAAGCGGTTTGCCCACTTGCGCGACACGGCCTTCATCTAGCACCACAATTTTATCGGCCATGGTCATCGCTTCGATCTGATCGTGTGTCACATAAATCATGGTACAGCCAAGCTGACGTTGTAACTTGGTGATTTGTGCACGCATCTGCACCCGTAACCCGGCATCGAGATTCGATAAGGGTTCATCAAGTAGAAAAACCTGTGGTTGAGACACCAGGGTACGGCCAATGGCGACGCGCTGACGTTGGCCGCCCGACAGGGATTTTGGTTGTCTATCTAATAAGTGACCAAGTTGCAWAATTTCCGCCGCTTGATGCACGCGTTTATCTACCTCAGCCTTATTGGCTTTTGCCAGCTTTAAACCAAATGACATATTGTCGTAGAGGTTTAAGTGGGGATAAAGGGCATAGGATTGGAACACCATGCCGACGCCACGCTTAGATGGCTCAATATCATTTACTCGCTGATCATCAATGTAAAGGTCGCCCGACGTAATATCTTCCAACCCGGCAACGCAGCGCAATAAGGTGGATTTACCGCAACCAGAAGGACCGACAAAGACGACAAATTCGCCATCTTTAATCTCTAGGTCAACGTTTTTAGAAATCATTACATCGTTGTCATACGCTTTACAAACGTTTTTAAACGTGACACTTGCCATGTCGCTCGCCCTCAATCGCTTTTCATTAATTCGGCTCAATTTGCATGATACGTGGCTATGTTATCAATGTGGGTCGTTATAAGCGTTACCGCTTTTGTTTAACATTCGTTGATGATTAATTAACCACACTAGGGAAAAATACCACTCATGCTTTTTTTGATGAGACTCAGTGTGTCTTATCTGCGCTAGCCCTGCATCCTCCTATCATCAATTATTACAGGGGGAGTAGGCGGGGAGGAGGATTTTCTCCTACCTAAAATAATTTGAGGGCGTACTTCACAAAAATCTGAGTTAATTAGTTGAACTTGATCACGTTCAGTTTATTTTTGTGAGCCGCATCATTAGTGACGAGCGATATGGATCACGAATTCGCTCGCATAGGTGTAGGGCGTAGAGACCAGGATGATGAGGAATGAAGAGGAATTACCCATGATAGAGCCTGAAACACAGCTCATCCTCCATGGAATCGTGCTACACCTCAGTAGAAGAAGGATAGAAAGATGAATAAATCACTTAGCGCTGTTGCCCTCGGTACCCTGATTGCACTTGGCTCATTTGGTGCAAATGCGAATATCGAAGAAGGCCAGCTGACCATTTGGATTAATGGTGACAAAGGTTATAACGGCCTTGCCGAAGTGGGTGACCGTTTTGAACAAGACACGGGCATTCCTGTAACCGTGGTTCACCCTGATGGCCTGCAAGACAAGTTCCCGCAAACCGCATCAACGGGTGATGGCCCAGATATCGTTTTTTGGGCGCATGACCGTTTCGGTGGCTATGCCGAGTCAGGCTTATTGACAGAAATCCGTCCGTCGGATCGTTTAAAAGACGGCATGGTCGATTTTGCTTGGGATGCGGTCAAATACAAAGGCAAATACGTCGGTTATCCGGTGGCCGTGGAGTCACTGTCTCTTATCTACAACAAAGATCTCGTCCCTAACCCGCCAGAAACGTGGCAAGACGTGGTTGCGATAGATGCCAAGCTCAAAGAGCAAGGCAAATCGGCCATCATGTGGAACTTAAAAGAACCCTACTTTACTTGGCCACTAATGGCGGCTGATGGCGGCTATGCGTTTAAACAAACCGCAACGGGTTATGATGTCAAAGATGCGGGCATCAATAATAAAGGGGTTCACGATGCACTGAACTTCATGAAGCAGATGGTCAAAGATGGCGTGATTTCTTCTGATATGGATTATTCCGTTTCTGAAGCTGCGTTTAACAAGGGTGACACAGCGATGACCATCAATGGCCCATGGTCGTGGGGGAACGTTGAGAAGTCAGGCATTAATTATGGTGTGGCTACCTTACCAACTTTCCAAGGTGAAGCCTCTAAGCCCTTTGTTGGCGTGTTAAGTGCCGGTATTAGCACCGCGTCGCCAAACAAGGCACTCGCCGTCGAGTTTCTTGAAAACTATTTGCTGACCAATGAAGGCCTATCAACCGTGAATGCGGATAAGCCTCTGGGTGCGGTGGCGTTAAATGCTTATCAAGCTGAACTTGCTAAAGATCCGCGCATTGCGGCAACGATGGAAAACGCTAAGCATGGCGAGGTAATGCCAAACATTCCGCAAATGAACGCGTTCTGGGCGGCAGCCAAAAACGCAATTATCAACGTGGTTGATGACCGTCAAAGCGTTGAAGCTGCTCTTAACGACGCAGAAAAACAGATGGTTAAATAAGCTCTATCTGCAGGGGGGATGCGTCCTCCCTGCACACTTCAGAATTAAGTGAGTAGCGTTCCTTATGCAGTCAGTCCAAGGTTCTCAAGCTATGACAACGTCAGGCTCTTCTTTGCCCAGCAGCACAAAAGCGTTCATCAAATGGGCGCTGTTGGCCTCTGTGGCTATTATTAACGGTTATGCCACCGTTTTAATGTATTCGCGTGGTGAAACTGCTTTTGCCCTGTTAACCGTGGTGTTAACCGCGTTAGCTCTGTACATTTTTGGTAGTAAAAAGACATATGCCCACCGATACATTTATCCAGGTATCGCGGGAATGATTCTTTTCATCATTTTCCCATTGGTATACACCGTGGGGCTTTCACTTACCAATTATAGTGCCTCCAACCAGTTATCTTTCGAACGCGCTCAGTCGGTATTGCTAGAGCGAACCTTCCAAGGTGGTGATAGCTATCCGTTTTCTCTTTACCAAACGGATAAAGGCGCGCGTCTTGTGGTGGAGATGCCGGAGGCTCGCTACGCCACCAAACCGTTTGACTTTGCAGCCCTTCCAGCCCAAACACTGGCGTTAACGCCAGTCGACAGTATCTCGGGCGAAAAAGCGACATTACGAGCGGTGATCCAAAATCGAGACGCACTCAGCGCTCTCGAACTTAAACGCAGCGATGATCAAATCATTCGGATGAGCGGTTTAAGGAAGTTTGCTGCCATTCAACCGCTTTACAGCCTGCGAGATGATGGTCGTACACTGATCAATAACCAAACCGGTGAAACACTCAAGCCAAATGATGAGATCGGTTATTACCAAGCGGTTAACGATGCCGGCGAATTTGTTGGCGATACTGTTTCACCTGGATATGTTGTTCAAATTGGTACCGATAATTTCGAACGCGTATGGACGGATGATGGAATTAAAGAGCCCTTTATTGGCATCTTTATTTGGACGATTGTCTTTTCGGTATTATCTGTCGCTTTTTCCCTATTTATTGGTTTGATTCTTGCCAGCCTTGTTCAGTGGGAAGAGTTGAAGGGTAAGTCTATTTATCGTCTACTCCTTATTCTGCCTTATGCGGWGCCAGCGTTTATTTCGATTTTGATTTTCCGCGGTTTATATAATCAAAGCTTCGGTGAAATAAATATGGTATTAGAGGCTCTGTTTGGGATCAGTCCTAATTGGTTCTCAGACCCTGTAATGGCCAGAAGTATGGTGGTAACGGTCAATACTTGGCTGGGCTTTCCTTATATGATGATTCTTTGTATGGGCTTGCTTAAGGCCATTCCGGATGATCTCTATGAGGCATCGGCCATTGACGGCGCGAATTTCATCCAAAACTTTACCCGCATCACATTGCCGATGATGATCAAGCCTCTCACATTTCCTTCCGTGAGGGTAATTTTGCTACCGGGAGTTTGATCCCGAAAAATCCGTCACTGGAGCACTGGAAGTTAGCACTGGGTTTCTCGGTGACTAACTCGGATGGCACGGTCACGCCGCCACCATTCCCCGTCTTATTGTGGCTATGGAACTCGGTGAAGGTTGCAGGCATTACTTCGTTATTTATTGTAGTGCTGTCTACCACCTCGGCATACGCCTTTGCCCGTATGCGGTTTAAAGGTAAGCAGACTATCCTCGATGCAATGATGATCTTCCAAATGTTCCCGGCAGTGCTGGCATTGGTGGCTATCTACGCCTTGTTTGATAAGTTAGGTCAGTACATTCCATTTTTAGGGCTCAACACTCATGGCGGCTTGATCTTTGCCTATTTAGGCGGGATTGCGTTGCACGTCTGGACCATTAAAGGGTACTTTGAAAGCATTGACGGTTCCCTCGAAGAGGCTGCGGCTTTGGATGGGGCCACGCCATGGCAAGCCTTTAGGCTGGTACTACTTCCGCTCTCAGTACCAATCTTGGCGGTGGTCTTTATTCTGGCATTTATTATGGCCGTGGGTGAGGTACCGGTGGCTTCGATTCTGTTATCGGATGTCGACTCTTATACCTTGGCGGTAGGGATGCAGCAGTATTTGTATCCGCAAAACTACCTGTGGGGTGATTTCGCGGCGGCAGCCGTGCTGTCAGCGGTACCGATTACCGGTGTCTTCTTGCTAGCACAACGTTGGTTAGTGGGTGGTTTGACCGCAGGTGGCGTGAAAGGGTAACCCTCAACCCACCATTGAGTGTTAAGAAATACGTAAAAGGCAGCTGATAACAGCTGCCTTTTTACTGTCGAGGACATTGTGTTACAACCAATCACCGTCAACGCAGACTAAAAAGCTCTTTGCTGCCAAGCGTTGGAATGTTTCTGGTGCAGTGACAGTTGTTTCATCGGTCGCCGTATCACAGACAATGCGCCATTGGTGATCACTCGGTAGCCGTAACGCTTGGGCGGTGTCGCTGCTATTAATGGCTATAAGCATTGATTGACCCGCATTAGAGTGATGCGCGCCGAGCGTGATCTGACAGCTGAGCGCTTGCAGGTTTGGCCATTGGTGATCTTGAATCGGATCGCCATTCGAATGGCGCCACGCAATCTGATTGAAATGGCGCTGTGTGCCACTCAATGCATCAATAAAGCGCGGCACGATAGCATTGCGACGCGCAATCATGGTGGCAAACCAATTTGACCAAGCGTGATTCTGCGTTTGCCAGTTTAGCCAACTCGTGGGGTTATCTTGGCAGTAAGCATTGTTATTGCCTTGTTGCGAGTGACTGATGAGATCCGCGGTCAGAATATGCGGGGTGCCCAATGAGAACAAAATACTCGCGATCATATTACGCTTTTGCTGCTCCCTAACAGCCATGATTGTGGGATCGTCTGTCGGTCCTTCGATCCCATAGTTCGCAGAGCGGTTGTCACCGTGACCATCTCGGTTATTCTCACCGTTCGCGTGGTTATGTCGTTTGGCGTAACTGACCATATCTTGCAGGGTAAAACCGTCATGATAGGTTACATAGTTAATCGGCAAATGATCGGGCCAGTGGCTGGCACTGAAAAAGTCACGCGATCCCATAAGACGAGTAGCAAAATCTTGTAACTTGCCTGGATCGCCACGCCATACACTGCGGGTGGTATCGCGGATTTTATCGTTACACTCGGCCCAATTTGCAGGGAACTGGCCTAACTGGTAACCATTGGGGCCAATATCCCAGGGTTCAGCAATCAGTTTGACGGTAGAAAGGATAGGATCTTGGGCAATAGCGTGGAAAAAGGCACTGTGTGGATGAAAAGCCTCGCCGTCTCGCCCCATAGTGGCGGCGAGATCGAACCGAAATCCATCCACGTGATAGCGGGTGACCCACATACGCAAGGTATCGAGCACCAGTTTTAGCGCGGCAGGATGGTGTAAATCAAGGGTATTGCCACAACCGGTATAATTGCGCAGCTGTTGGTTATCCTGGAGATACATTGCCTGGTCGATCGCTTTAAAATGCAGTATGGGTCCACCGTCGCCACCTTCCGCGGTATGATTAAACACCACGTCTAAAATCACCTCAATGTCGTGACGGTGCAGCTCGCGTATTGCTGTTTTCAACTCATTAACCGCGTCCTTTTCGGCATAACGCGGATCCGGGGCCATCCAAACATAAGGGTTGTAGCCCCAATAATTGATTTTTTGCTGGCTGAGTAAATGCGGCTCGGGTAAGCAGGCGGTGATAGGAAGCAGTTGCAGGCAATTAATATGATGTTTTTGGTAAAACGCCAACATCGCTGGTGAGATTAAACCCAAGTAACGCCCTTTTTCCGCCGGCCCCACATCCGGGTGCTGCTGAGTCAGCCCTTTAACATGAGTTTCAAAAATCACAGTGTCGCACATTGGACGCTGAGGGGATGACACGCCTTGCCAATCAAATGGCGCATGATCCACAACTTGGCAGCGCGCCAGTAATGTACTTTGCGATGGTGTATAAGGAGGCTGATAGCTTAAAGGGCCAATCACCGCTTGCGCATACGGATCGGCCACGCACCATGTTTGGCCATTATGTGAGATTTCAAAACTGTAATCTTGCCCTGCAACCACATCAGCGACCTCTTTTGTCCAATAACCACGTTTGTATTCGCGCATGGCGAGCCGCTGAGGTTGGTGCCCTTGATGCCACAACAATAAATGCACGCAGTCCTGGTCTGGTGCGTACAAAGTAAATCGACAACCTGAGTCGTATAACTGAGCTCCTAATGAATAAGGAGCAGGAAAACAAACCGACATAAATAACACCATTAAATTAGACTCGCTGCCATTAGAGCTTTTAATCATAAACAATTCAATCTGATGTCACATTTATGATGATTGCCCGGTATGTAATTAAGTTTCATGCCTTTAAGAATAAATCTATTAATAGTGATCATGTCGACGTTTTGTAGGCCTGTTTAGCGAAAAATAATTACCAATTACGCCCTCTTTCAGTGACTCAGCTCGACAAGTTTAGATAATTGGCTATCACTCATCCTTTCTCCTCCTCCCCCTGAAATCGCACGGCCGGATGACGCCAAAATGACCGCTCAGGGATAGGATAATTCCAGGATAACGAAGAAAGCTAAGCCTTGGACACATTGTCTTTTCCCACTACCCACTGCCGGTGTGAAGAGACACGTAAAAAAGGCCCATTATGGAGTAAGGTATGAGAAAAGTAAGTTTAATTGCCGCAGCTGTCGCGACTGCTGTCACTGCCACCTCAGCATTCGCTGTCGACTTTAATGGCTATGCACGTGCTGGTGCTGCTATCGGTGGCAATGGCGCGGGTGATAGTGCTTTTGAAAAGAATAAAGTTGGTCGTTTGGGTAATGAAGACGACAACTATTACGAGTTCGGCTTTTCAGAGGAGCTTCAAACCGGAGAGCAATCATGGAAGCTGGAATCGATGATTGCCTCTAGTGATAAAGGTCAAAGTGGTTGGGAAGATAGCGAGATTAATGTCGCGCAATTTAATGTCCAAGCCAAAGGGGTGATTGCATCTGACCCTGAAGCCGTTATCTGGGCGGGTAAGCGTTATTATCAACGTAAAGACATCCACATTACTGACTTCTATTTCTTGAATACGTCAGGTACCGGTGGTGGTATCGAAAATATTTCATTGGGCGACCAAAAACTTTCCTTAGCTTTTGTTCAAGATGGAGAAAATGATCAGTCTTCAGGC
>NZ_MUFH01000429.1:0-1656 GCF_001996115.1 Salinivibrio sp. MA427 | reverse complement strand
GTTAAGGGCAACGAACTGATAATCCCCTTGTGGCGTGATAGAAAGACTAACACTGTTTTTTTCTGCGGTTTCACTTAAACCTTGCAGAATCGTTTGTTGCCGCTCAGTGAGTTGATTTTTTAATGTTTCCGCACGTTGGTAGTACATTTCATTATCAAACGCCATTGGCAGGGCATTGGCGAGCTTACCCATGAGCTGCTCAATATGCTTTTTTAATTCACTACCTTTTCCCGCGGGGAGTTTTAGGACTTGTGGTGAACGTGCTTCTTGGAAATTCGCAACATAGCACCAATCATAAACGGGTGAATCAGTCTGCCAGTGTTGGTTAAGGTAGCGCATCATCATGGTGCGTTTACCGAGTCCGTTCTGACCGATGGCGTAAATGTTGTAACCTTTTTCTTTAATTGACATCGCGAATTCAACGGCGTGGCGAGCACGATCTTGACCGACAATTTCGTCAAGTGGCGCAAGATGCTTGGTTGACGTAATGTCGCTGTGTTTCAAGCTAGATTCACGATACAAGCGGTCGCTGGTGAGCTGAGTGAGAGCCATGGCTGTCCCCGTATTGGCGTTTAATCGTTACTGATTTTAGTGTAGCGACTGTAAGTGATTGTTTTAGTGACTTTGGTGGAGAAAGCGATGATAGGGTCACAGTTTTACATCGGCTGGTTATTTTATAAACAAAAAACGGGCTAATGTGCCCGCTTTTTATCGATTTTATCGCGAAGGAAGAAAGTCAGCGCTTCGATGATAGCGGCTAAAGAGAGTCGGCTATCGCACGAATAAGGGTATTGATATCCTCACGGCTGATGTCTTTATGGGTCACCAAACGAGCGGGATGACCACTGAATGTGACACGAATATCCTTCTCAATCAGCCGCATTTGAAGCCGTGTACGCTCGATCGTATCGGCGATATCGACATAGACGATATTGGTTTGGACCTGATAAGCGTCAGTTGAAAAGCCGTCAAGTTGATGCAATTCACTCGCTAAGTACTGCGCATTGGCATGATCTTGAGCCAGGCGATCAACATTTTCATTGAGTGCTTTCTGACCGGCAACCGCTAAAATTCCCGCTTGGCGCATCCCCCCACCGAGCATTTTCCGTATGCGTCTTGCTTTATTGATAAAGGCTTGAGAACCAAGAAGAAGAGAGCCAACGGGGGCGCCAAGTCCTTTGGATAAACAAATGGTCATTGAATCAAAGTGACAACTGATGGCGGTGATATCGACGCCTAACGCGACTGCCGCATTGTAAACGCGCGCGCCATCGAGGTGTAATTGCAGCTTATGATGATCACAAAAAATGCGCGCCTCGGCTAGGTAGGATAAAGGTAAAACTTTACCGCCGATGGTATTTTCTAAGCTTAAGAGTTTCGTTCGCGCAAAATGGAAATCGTTTGGCTTGATTGCAGCCGCGAGCTTATCAAAGGGAAGGCTGCCGTCTGGGGCATTGTCTATCGGTTGGGGCTGAATCGAGCCTAATACGGCGGCGCCTCCGGCTTCATACTTATAATTATGGGCCTGTTGACCACATAAATATTCATCACCACGCTCACAATGGGCCATTAAGGCCAGTAGGTTGGCTTGGGTTCCTGAGGCAGTAAAGAGGGCAGCGTCAAAGCCATGGCGTGAAGCGGCCCACTCTTCTAGTG
>NZ_MUFH01000428.1:0-1667 GCF_001996115.1 Salinivibrio sp. MA427 | reverse complement strand
GGTATGCGCCAATGCTTCGTCAAGCTTATCAGAATAATCAGCTTGGTCTGTGTCACCATAAAAGCGGACGTAATAAGCTGCGCGAATATATTCAGTGAGGTTGGCGATTTGGCGTGCTTGCGTTGCTTGACCTTGATATTGCGTGACGGTTTGCTCTAGTCGCTGAGCGACTTTGCGGACAAAGGCTTCTTGGTAAACGGAATCATAACGGCTTGATTGGGTATCGTACCAGCTTGTAAAGCAGCTGCGATCTGCATTCGCAATCACTTGGATAGGGCTAGCACTGGCTGCTAAATCGGCGACCTCGCATGACTCGCTAGCCCATGCACTGGTGCTACTTAGCGCGGCAAGCGCGATAAGTGCCGAAAGAGGCTTGGGACGGGAAGGAAATTCATAAGACATTTCAAGCTCCTAGTTTAATTTGGGCGGAGCTTTTATAACGATTTTCTCGATATTTTTGGCGAATTAAGCCCAAATATTAGGGCTTAGTTCCACTTTGTTTGTCTTATCAGCTACTTATTCATCATTACGTTTCTTTTTCACGCAGGTGCAACTTGGCAATACGTTTGGTCACGGTATAGACGCGCTTGAGCGATTCGGTCCACTCCATTTCAATACTAAACAGTTGAAGACGATTGGGGTTATGCTCGACCAAACGCTCTGCTTGATGAGCCAGTACTTTATCCAATAGCGCGTTAAGGGTACGTTTGGTGTTTAGTACCCGCTTAGCCCGTTGCGTATCCCCACGTCGAATCGCATTCACGCTATCAAGTAACGCATGCGTCACCTTATCTTGGATTTCATCAAGCGTTGATTGCATTTCAGGGCTGATGCTAATCTCCGCATGAAGTGATTTATCCATGATGGGAACTAAGGTGTCTTCAATCAGATCCGCAATGCTTTCGAGTTGGTCGGTCACACTGATCAGCATGATTTGACGATCACTTTGTACCTGTGAAAGTGGCTCTTTACGCAGTCGTCCTAAGTAAAACAAAATATGCCCGTGTAGAATATCTACTTGTTGTTCTAGAGTCTCTATTTTCCCCAGCGCCTCCACGGCAGCGCTTTGTTCTTGCTGCGTGGCCAGTTTTGAGGTTAGAGGCGGTAGGGCATTCATCATGTTACAAACTCTACGCCCAATGCGACCTATCTCAAGCTGCGCCTGGTCCATAGCAATGTCTGGCGTCATCAATAGTTCTTTCGACAAGTATTTCGGTGCGACAATCGGCCGTTCGCTGATCGTTGGTTTAGGCGTTTTTGGTATGATTTTTTTTGCGAGCCAAACAAATCCTCCCACGAATGGCAGCATAATAAGTGTATTCACGACGTTAAATAACGTATTCGCATTCGCGATTTGGCGCGGGAGCTCAGCACCTAATCGTTCAACGCCGGTTAAATCAGGGTGAATCGGCGAAAGCGCGACACTCCAATCACTGAGCGTGCTGATCATTGGCAACCAAATGAATACGCCAATAATGTTAAAGAGAATATGAACACTGGCGGTTTGCTTGGCTTCGCGAGATTTGCCGATGGCGGCCAATAATGCGGTGACGCAGGTCCCGACGTTAGCCTCCATGGCAAGTGCGATCCCACTTTCCAACGAAATAAAGCCTTGTCCCGCTAATACGATCACAATCCCGGTGGTGGCCGACGAGGATTGTACTAAT
>NZ_MUFH01000427.1:0-2229 GCF_001996115.1 Salinivibrio sp. MA427 | reverse complement strand
TTGCTACAGTTGATTAAATCGCTAGGTTTTAAACTTCTCCATTTGCCCTTTGATATCCTCACTGAGCGTCAGCACTTTATCAGTGCGCGTGGCATTATCTTGCGCCCCTTCTGTAACCTGATTAGTCGCTTCTGAGGCCTCGTTAATCGCTTGGCTGACTTCATCGATGGCCTGACGCTGCTCATCGGTTGCTTGCGAAATCTGGCCGCTACGCTCAGAAATATCCGTAATGGTTTCGCGCACTTGGCTAACGGATTCTTGTGATTCTGATACGCGCCCTGCGGTGCTTTCTAGAATGCTACTAATACGATTGATTTCTTTTTCAACCGATTCCGTTGCGTCACTCAGTGACTTAATGTTGGATTGGATTTTCTCAGTCGATTCGCTGGTTTTCACTGATAAGCTACGCACTTCATCGGCGACAACCGCAAACCCTCGCCCTTGTTCGCCCGCTCGTGCCGCCTCAATCGCGGCATTCAATGCTAATAAGTTTGTTTGTTCTGAAATATCGTTGATCACGTTGACGACATCTGAAATTTTCTCACCCTCTTCTAACAGCTTGTGCATTTCAGTATTCACATTTTCCATCTCAGTGCGCATGTTAATAATTTCAGACGCTGAACTTTCAATAGTGCCGTAGACTTGATTGACAAGGTCGGTTGCATTGGCAGCATGTGTCGCTGCATCATTCGCTGTATCCGCAACCGTTGCGATCGACTGATTCATTTGTGTTGCGGCCGCAGCGACGGTAGACAGGCTCTGTTTTTGCTGTTCTAAACGCTCGGCGTTGGTTCGTGCCATTTGTCCACTTTCTGCTGAGACGCTGGCGAGATTAATCGATGCCTGTGTCACTTCATTGACGATCTCACGAAGAGAGGCGGTGAAATGATTAATATGTTCGGTTATCTGAGCAAATTCTTTATACTTTGGCGCGGGGATAACTTTAGAAAGATCACCATCGCCACTGGCCAATTCACGAACTCTAGCAGTGAGATCATTGAGTGGTTTCACCACCGTTGCAGTGAGTGCCAGAATTAGGAACACAATAATGACAAGATCAAGCACTACGAGTTCGATAACGCTTCGTTTCAGTGTGTCTGCTAGTGCGGCTTCTAATCGCTCAGTGTTGTAGAAAACTTGCAATGTACCGACTAGATTGGTTTCTCCATATTCTGTAAATGACAGCTCGTTCTCTTTCAGCATCATCGACTCGTACATCGATTTTTCACCATCACCAATCGTTTTTGCCTGCCTTTCACCGTCTTCGCCACTGTCTTGGCCAAGACGCAAAAACACAATGGCTTCGCCTTGTTTATCAAGCACTCTTACCGCTTTTATATCTGGCGCTTTGAGCTCGGCAGAAATGGATAACTTCGCCGCTTCCAAATCAAAATCCCAAATCGCTTTTGGGAGACTGAGGTTCATTCGGTTGGTGGCGTTAGCCACGGTGGTTTCAAGCGCGCTACTCAGTTCCTTTTTCGTGCTCTGGTAATCAATATAACTTGATATGCCTAACACGATAGAAACAGCAATAACCACTTGAGTGACAAATATTGCTTTAAGACTCTTAAACATAGCGCTACTCTTCCATTTGTCTTTGCCGCACGATCCATTTCGATCGCTTTTATTGGTAAGGGAGATTATTCGCCCAAACGTTCTTTCATTATCTGTTCGATATCGATTNATATGGAGTTGTTTGTCGACGAGAAGCTTTTTGTTCATTTGTAGATTGGCTTTTACTGCACTAAGGGCAGGATCATTCTCTTTGAGGTAATCCAGAACGTTGGCATCAACCACCGCGAGAGGGATACGCTCTCGGCCCACTTTTTGTAGGTTTTGGGTATCGCTGGTGACGTCGGAGGATTTTAATGAGCCATTCGCAATACGGGCATCTAATTCCGGTGTGTTGACGTAACCACGGACGACACCAATCGTGTGAGGTGCAAGATCATCAAGCGTTGACCATTCGATAGGGCGGTTAACGTTTTCAACAAAACCCAGTGGCCCGGTTCCTATAGGATCAGAGAAAATGAGATCATCTGTCCCATAGTGATACTCTGGGAAGTACCCTGCATATTTGGCATCGTTTTTTACCAGGTACACGGTGCGCGACCAAGGATAAAACTCGACATTTAGCTCATGACCCATGGCCTGAACCGCTGCGCGCACAACAGCGACAGAGGCGCCTTGATCCGGTAAGTTTTACCAGAATAAGGGGGCCATTCAAGA
>NZ_MUFH01000426.1:0-1685 GCF_001996115.1 Salinivibrio sp. MA427 | reverse complement strand
GGGTACGGAGCTTTAGCGGCAAGACAGTGACCAGTGAAGACGATAAACGCTGGGCGGTCAAAAAAGATGGCGGTCAGTTCGATCAGTTTACCGGTGCGACCATTACCCCCCGGGCGGTGGTTACTGCGGTAAAAAAAGCGGCCTGGTTTGTCAGCCAGCAACAAGCTACCTTGCTTAACCAACCTGTCAATTGCGGAGGTGCGTCGTGAACAGTGACCACAAAGCGCTGATGAAAAATGGCTTATGGAGCAACAACCCCGCCTTTGTGCAGCTGCTGGGGTTGTGTCCACTGCTGGCAGTCTCTGCCACCGTCACCAATGCGCTGGGCCTCGGCATTGCAACACTGGCTGTGCTAGTGGGTTCCAACTTAATCGTGTCGGTGATCCGAGAATGGGTGCCTAAAGAAGTGCGTATCCCAATTTTCGTGATGGTGATCGCCTCATTGGTCACCTGTGTGCAATTGGTGATGAATGCCTATGCTTACGGCCTTTATCAGTCACTCGGGATCTTTATCCCCTTGATTGTCACCAACTGCATTATTATCGGCCGCGCTGAAGCCTTTGCCTCAAAAAACCCGGTTGGCTTATCGGTTAGTGATGGTTTTTGGATGGGAACGGGCATGACTGCAGCGCTGGTGATACTCGGCGCAATTCGAGAGATTATTGGTAACGGCACCTTGTTTGATGGCGCCGATCTGTTACTCGGTGATTGGGCCTCGGTACTACGGATTGAAATTTTCCAATTCGATACCAAATTCTTATTAGCGATATTGCCACCCGGTGCATTTTTAGCGGTGGGCTTTTTGATCGCTCTGAAGAACATCATTGATACCCATCTTGCCAGTAAGACAGAATCCGAGCAGAAACCAGTGATTGAACGCGCGCGGATCACCGGCAATCAGTGACGGGATAGGGAAATGAATAAAGAAAAACGACAACAGATTTTGGAGCGGCTGCGAGACAACAATCCAACACCGCAAACAGAGCTGCATTGGTCTACCCCTTTCGAGTTGTTGATTGCAGTGTTACTGTCTGCCCAGGCTACCGATGTGAGTGTCAATAAAGCTACCGATAAACTCTATCCGGTGGCCAACACACCAGAGGGCTTATTGGCACTAGGTGTGGATGGGGTGAAGTCCTATATCAAAAACATCGGCCTGTTTAATTCCAAAGCCGAGAACGTGATTAAGACCTGTCGTGCGCTGATCGAACAGCACGGTGGTGAGGTGCCAGAAAACCGCGAAGCGCTGGAGGCCTTACCCGGTGTCGGGCGTAAAACGGCCAATGTCGTGCTCAATACCGCATTTGGTTGGCCCACTATTGCGGTCGACACCCATATTTTTCGGGTCTCTAATCGCACCAAGTTTGCGATGGGTAAAAACGTCAATGACGTGGAAGAGAAACTGAACAAGGTGGTGCCCAAAGCGTTTAAGGTCGATGTGCACCATTGGCTTATTTTGCACGGACGCTATACCTGCCTGGCACGCAAACCCCGCTGTGGCAGTTGCATCATTGAAGATTTATGTGAATATAAAGATAAAGTCTATCCAGACAGCTAACGCTATTTCAGGCGAGCACTGGCAAGTAATAAAGGAGCAACGTCATGTCTAACGGCAGAATTCTACACACCATGATCCGCGTCGGTGATCTGGATCGCGCAGTGAAATTTTACACCGACGTAATGGG
>NZ_MUFH01000425.1:0-1698 GCF_001996115.1 Salinivibrio sp. MA427 | reverse complement strand
ATCAAATACCTTGTTAGCTTTTCATGTCTTAATGTCCAAAATGTTAGCGAGCGCTTATTCTGTGGGTCTGGTAAGGGGGCGTTGGCTTGAGTCTAGGGGCTTGTATAGGGGCGCCTTAAAAATCAGTCGATGGGGCTTTTTGTTGTTTACGTTGAAAAAATCAGCCAAGCGGTCTTTTTTTACCCAACTTTTCTGTGTATTTCACTAAATTTGTMCAACAAARTGTGATTAAGGTTGGTATAATTTTCACCACATTAACCCYCTGCACGCKCTGTCGGACATTTGYGCTGTGAATATAGACGTCAATAACCTCCTGCTTCAAAACGATATTTTACTCCTTTTTGTGGTGCTCGCGCTCGGCCTGGCCGTCGGAAAGATCAAAATTGGTAGTGTGCAACTCGGTGGATCCATCGGCGTGTTGTTCACCGCAATCATTTTTGGTAATGCCGGGTTTACCTTTTCGCCCGACGCACTCAGCATCGGCTTTATGTTGTTTATCTACTGTGTCGGTATCGAGGCAGGGCCGAACTTTTTTGGTGTGTTTTTCCGTGACGGAAAATCTTACCTATTGCTCGCGCTCACCGTGTTGTTAAGCGCCATTGGGTTGACGTTGTTTTTTCAAGATCAGTTGGGGCTGGATACCAGCATTGCCACTGGCATGATGGCAGGCGCACTCACCGCTACTCCGGTGCTCGTGGGCGCGAAAGATGCGCTTAACTCTGGCTTAACCGGCACCGATGGCGAGCAGCTGGGAATGATGATCGATAACCTCAGTGTCGGCTATGCCATGGCCTACCTTACCGGTTTGGTGAGTTTGATTGTGCTTGCCAAGTTAATGCCTAAGCTGCAACGCCATAACCTGGAGCACTCTGCTCAGCAAATTGCGATTGAGCGCGGGTTAGGCAGTGAGTCACAGCGTAAAGTGTATCTGCCTATTATTCGCGCCTATCGGGTTGGCCCAGAGCTGATTGATTGGATTGATGGCCGCAATCTGCGTGAGCTGGGTATTTATCGCCAAACGGGCTGTTATATCGAGCGGATTCGCCGTAACGGCATTTTGGCTAACCCCGATGGCGATGCCATTTTGCAGCAAGGGGACGAGATTGCCTTAGTAGGCTACCCAGACAGCCATGCGCGCCTCGACCCCAGTTTTAGAAACGGCAAAGAAGTGTTTGATCGTGACTTGCTTGATTTGCGCATCGTCGAAGAAGAAATCGTGGTGAAAAACGACAGTGTGGCGCAAAAGAAGCTGTCCGATCTTAGCTTGTCGGAATATGGCTGCTTTTTAAACCGCGTGGTACGCGCGCAAGTCGAGATGCCGATGGACCAAGGCATTATTCTGAATAAAGGCGATGTGTTGCAAATCAGTGGCGAGAAAAGCCGCGTCAAAGGGCTGGCGGATCGGATTGGTTTTATCTCGATTCATAGCCAGATGTCGGATTTGCTCGCGTTTTGTTGCTTCTTTATTCTGGGGCTTGGGTTGGGGATGATCACCCTCACTTTTGGCCAAGTGACCTTTGGGCTGGGTAATGCCGCCGGCTTGCTGCTGGCGGGGATTAGTCTTGGCTTTTTACGCGCCAACCACCCTACCTTCGGCTATGTGCCACAAGGGGCGCTGAATATGGTCAAAGATTTAGGCCTGATGACCTTTATGGCCGGGATTGGTCTGAGTGCCGGTAGCCGGCTATTTGATTACAT
>NZ_MUFH01000424.1:0-1703 GCF_001996115.1 Salinivibrio sp. MA427 | reverse complement strand
GTGTGGCGAAATCGGTGAGCAAATCCACGCCTGTGAGGGTTTTAATGCCTTTATCTTGGCTCACCACACTCAACCAGCATTGATAAAGGTGCTCACCGCCTTGGCCTTGAGCATCAAAACGCTGTGGGTATTGGTGATAGAGTGCGAGAAACTGGCTCACTTGCTGCTGGATTTCTTGCTGCCACGATAAGCCTTCTTGTGTTTCTCTGGTGTAATCACACAACTCAGCCAATGGCTTCCAACGCGGGAGGTTACTGCTATGAATGCGCAGCGCACGCAGACAATCACTCACTGTTAATGCGCTGCCAGAGGTTGAAATGGCCTCGGCAAGGTGTGCCTCACTAATGGGCGATTGCCAATGCGACAGATAGTACGCCGACGGCATTAGCGGACAGTGGCCACTTAACACCGCTTGCTCAGCAAAGACTTGCTCAATGGGGGTAAAGCGTTGCGACCACCATGGGTTAACCGCAATCATTTGATCCAACGGCCAGCTTGGCGCAATCGCTACGACCGCTTGCTGGGTGGCATCGCGAAAATCGCTCACATCGAGGGACTCAGGGTGTGCAGATACGTTGGGCGTTTTCGCAATCATTAACGCGTCTCCTTATGCGGTTGCCATTGGGTCGTTTGTAGTTGGATTAAAGAAGCACTCGGCCACCATTTGAGTGTTAGGCGCGTCGCCCACTCATCAAGGTAAGCCCCGGCGTTCAGCCAAATAAACAGGCGGTTGACCCACGCTTTGTGAGGCCAGTACTGGACCGCCAGTGATAGAGCAAACAGCGTGATAAACAGCACCAGCGCAAAGGCATCGGCAAATAAATAGGTGGCATTTCCACCCGCGACAAACACAATCAAGCTATGTTTAATGGCGGCGTAGAGCCCGAGCAGGCCAAGCGCAAACACGCTACTGAGCAGCACGCGTGTCGGGCGAGCAGCGCCTGGGCGGGTAAAGGCCGGTAATAGCAGCATGGTCATCGCCATCCACAGCAACCAACCGGCTGCAAAACTATTTAAAATACCGACACTCAGGTGCACGGCGACAATCAAACCGGCGGTGGTGGCCATCGCGGCAAGCCAATGGCAGCGACGCGGAACTGAGGCGTCGGCCAGTTGGGTTGCTAGCCAATGATTCACCCCATTGCCGCTGTTGAGGAAAGAGAACGCCTTGTAGAAAGAGTGCGCCAGTAAGTGCAGCAGTGCCAACTCATAAAGGCCTAGGGCGATTTCAACTAACATCAGACCCATTTGTGCGACGGTCGACCACGCCAGTTTTACCTTAATGCTCACGCGTGTCAGGCTCACCAGCCCTGCCACCAGGGTACTGACACCGGCGATAACCAGCAGTGCAAAGCTGGCACTGGGGCTCGCCGCGAGCACTGGCGCGAACAGCATCAATAAGATCCCGCCAAGATTCACAATACCGGCGTGCAACAAGGCAGAGACAGGCGTAGGTGCTTCCACCACTTGAATGAGCCAGCCGTGCAAGGGCAGTTGCGCGCACTTAATGATCGCCACACCCACCAGCATAAAGGCGGCGATGCTTACAGTCAGCGTGTGAGGCTGCTGGCTGACTTGAAACATCAATTGGTCAATCTGCGCGGTTTGGTAGTGGAAAAATAACAGTAAAAATGCGCCACCGAGTAGCAATTCGCTAAAGCGGGCGAGCAGCATTTTTTTGTGTGCCGCGAGTTGGGCGCGAG
>NZ_MUFH01000423.1:0-1704 GCF_001996115.1 Salinivibrio sp. MA427 | reverse complement strand
TGCAGATACTGCCCAAAACCTTGCATTCAACCATCAAACCCATGCTCACTGCGATGAAAAATCAAATCACCAACATCGAACAAAAACTCGTGAAGTTGATTGAAGCATGCCCTGAATATCAGACTAAAAATACGCTCTTACAAAGCGTGCCTGGCATTGGCAGCATTGCGGCAGCATCTATCATCAGTAACGTCCCTGAGCTGGGCTATATAACTAACAAACAAGCGGCATCTCTCATTGGTGTTGCACCCGTGACAAAAGAAAGTGGGCGATATAAAGGCAAACGGGTGATCCAAGGTGGACGTGCTCAAGTTCGTACCGTGTTGTATATGGCGATGATGTCTGCGATGCAATGTAATCCTGTTTTTAAAGCGACGTATGCCCGATTAGTCGCCGCTGGAAAGCCGAAAAAAGTCGCCATTAYTGCCTGTGTGCGCAAGATGGTAGTGATCTTAAATTCGATGCTTAGAGACGGCGTGATGTGGGATAAAAATCTCGCTAAAATTTAGGATTGACGACATACTCGTTTGTTAACTGACTTTTTCAAAGCGTATAAAGTGCATTTCTAAATCAACGTCAATGTCCAAACAAGAATCGTAGTCGCACCCTACGATATCGCTTACTGCCGATAACCAGAACTTTAGTGCAGCTTCATTTTCCTTCAATACCCGAATTTGCCACTTACCGATATGACGATTCACAACCTCTTTGAATGCACTTTTGCCTATACCTTGTCCCTTAAATTTCCGAAGTACGAAAAACTGGTCGATGTCCAATATTTCTGGAGACGACGGGTACTTACGAACCAATACAAAACCAGCTAAATCTTTACCCACATAAATAAAGTAAGGAACATGACTAGTGCCACTCCAGTAGCAATCTAAAGTTGATGATTTAAACGTGTATAAACCATTTAAGTCTGGATCCCACTTCATAAACTCTGACATATCGTACACATAGTAAGGGAACAAATTCTCCAAAATATGACGAGAATCAGCCTCTATCCGCTTTAGGAATACTTCCATATTTCTCCTAGTCAGTTAACGCCCGAGCACAGCGGCACGAACGTAGTGAGCGTCCGGCGCCGAAGGCGCGTACTGATGCGACTTGTTATGTGATTTGCAAACACGGCTAAACACCAGAATTCACCATGTCTCTTATTTTCGTCGCCTTTTCAAAATGATCTAATTTATGGATTTCGATCCACCACCGCGCTGCCTCCATAAGCACCTCCGGCTGGTCATTCTTATTTTTGAAGAAAGCGTAAAACGACAGGCCAACCCCCGGTCCTTTCTGAGCGATTTTGTGATCGCATACTTCTACAATTTTATCTCTAAGCTCTTGCCGCAAAGTAGTTTTCCTATGCTAGATTGATCACATAACGCCAAATTAAGGTGTGAACAACGCCGCCACCTTAGCTACCGCATTGTGCCATAAACACTAAACTGACTTGAAGTGAGAGTGCCAAGCGTTGTGAACTTCATCTTTTATGCGCTTGTTATAAGTACATTACTCAGAGTGCTTTTTGTATAAAGCTAACTTTGAACTTTCTAACTGACTCAGAAGCACTTCTTTCATTTTGCTTTGACTTATCCCTATTTTGCTCTCTTTAAACCTTACACTATTTACTCGAATCATGAGCTCTGCACTTTTATCTTGTTTAGCGACAAACTCAGGAAATTCAAAAGATATTACACATTACAC
>NZ_MUFH01000422.1:0-2390 GCF_001996115.1 Salinivibrio sp. MA427 | reverse complement strand
GGCTTTATGTGAAGGTGAGCCTAACCTTATCGCTAAGCTTGCTAATGTGAGCGCCTTGCTAAATAGCCAACTTGACGATATCAACTGGGTGGGATTTTATCTTGATGACGGTGACGAGTTAGTGCTTGGACCATTTCAAGGCCAACCCGCGTGTGTTCGTATTCCTTTTGATAAAGGTGTATGCGGTGCGGCTTATCGACAAGATATTGTCATGCGAGTTGAAGATGTCCATGCTTTTGAAGGACATATCGCCTGTGATGCCGCCAGTAACGCTGAAATTGTTCTGCCAGTGCACGTCAACGGACAACGGCATGCGGTACTCGATATTGATAGTCCAAGTATCGGTCGATTTGACCAAGAAGATGAGCATGGACTGGCTACCTTGGTCAAAGAAATGCAAAAACACTTATGATTTCGCCAATCTTGGTAGTTTTTTAATATCAGGTATCTATAATACGCACCACTTTCATACTTAAATACACGTAGATACGCTGCTGCAGTTTTGCTGCAGCAGGCCAGGAAAAAACATGGAAAATACTGAAAAGCTCGCGAACAGCAAAGAAGTCATTGCCTATATTGCTGAACGTTTCCCTAAATGTTTTACTGTTGAAGGCGAAGCCAAGCCATTAAAAATTGGTATTTTTCAAGATCTTGCGACTCGTCTTGACGGCGATCNTATCTGCACAGCGTGAAACCCGGTGCGTCACGCGTCGATTTAGATGGCAATGCGTGCGGCGAGTTAGAGCAAGAGCATATTGATCATGCGGCTCAGGCTCTAGCAGAAAGTAAAGCACGGGCCGCTGAGCGTCGTAAGCAACAACAGGCGAAAAAAGCGGAGTCTCAGGCGAAAAACGGTGAAAAAGCGCCAGCCAAAGGCAAAAAAGCGGCAGCGCAATCGGCAAAAGGCCGTACAAGTAAACCAAAGCCCGCTAAAATGACTAAGAAAGAGAGTGAGCCACGTCGCGAACTCAGCGCCAACGACGTTGTCGTAGGCAAAGACGTAAATGTGAACATGGGCAATGGTAATTTACCTGCGACCATTGTTGAAATTAATAAGGATGAGGTGCGGGTTCGCCTAACTAACGGATTAACCATGTTAGTAAAAGCGGAGCACCTCAGCGCCTAAAGGAGACTCCTCGACGCATGTTTTGTCGACGCCGCGTTTCGGCGATTGCTGCCAGCCTCATGCTGGCAGCATCTGCCCAGGCCATAGAGGCCGATTTTCAACTCAGTGAGTTACCTTCACTCTCTGCTGAACCTCAACACGAAACCGCTTCTAAGCGGGTAACCTCTCGTTTTACCCGATCGCACTACAAGCAGTTTACGCTCGATGACGCGTTCTCAGCGGCTATTTTTAAACGCTACCTTGAAACGCTGGACTATAACCGTGTCTTTTTGACTCAGGATGATGTCGACACGCTATCGCGTTGGGAAGATCGTTTAGATGACCAATTAAAGGCGGGTGAAACAGAAGCCGCGTATGCGATTTATAACCGGGTTCTCAAAAAGCGCTTTGAACGCTATCAGTACGCTTTAAAAGTACTCGATAAACCGTTTGATTTTTCCGCAGATGAGAGCATGGTACTGGATCGTACTGAGCGACCATGGGCGGCAAATCAAGCGGAGCTTGATGCGATTTGGGACAAGCGAGTCAAAAATGACGCATTGAACTTACGCCTCACGGGGAAAGAGGATGATGCGATCCGCGACACCCTAGGGAAACGGTATAACAGTGCGTTAAAACGCCTCACACAAAGCCATAGTGAAGATGTGTTTCAAGTCTACATGAACGCCTTCGCCCGTGAGGTTGATCCGCATACGAGCTACTTATCTCCCCGTAATGCCGAACAATTTCAATCGGAAATGAACCTGTCTCTTGAAGGGATTGGTGCCGTTTTACAGGTCAAAAACGAATATACCGTCATTCGTTCTCTGGTTGCTGGAGGCCCTGCGTCCAAGTCAAAACAGTTGTCACCAGGTGACCGCATTATTGGTGTTGGCCAGGAAGACGAATCGGTTGTCGACGTTATTGGCTGGCGTCTGGATGACGTGGTGGAACTGATCAAAGGCCCGAAAGGGAGCGAGGTTCAACTCAAAATTCTTCCTGAAGGCGCTAATGCTAAAAGTTACAACGTCACGTTAACCCGCGATAAAATTCGTCTTGAAGATCGTGCGGTGAAGTCGGAAGTGATCGCGCGCGGCGAAGATAAAATTGGTGTACTCACGGTACCGGGGTTTTATGTCGGCTTAGCCGATGATACCAAAAAAGAATTGGCAAACTTACAAGAGAAAGATGTCAGTGGCATCGTTGTCGATTTACGTAATAACGGTGGCGGGGCGCTGAGTGAAGCAACGGCGCTCAGTGGTTTGTTCATCGACAAAGGCACGAT
>NZ_MUFH01000421.1:0-3275 GCF_001996115.1 Salinivibrio sp. MA427 | reverse complement strand
CACCAAGAGCCAGCCATGCTGGCTCTTTACTCGTTTAAAGCCCCGCCATTTTTTGTCTCTGTGTCTTCCAAATGGGGAGATGCTTGAAGAAACTTGGGTAACGTTAATGTGACCGCCACGCCTTGGTTAACGTCAGAGTCAAATTTGAGCTGGCCTTGCAGCTTTTGATATACCAAATTAAAAACAAGGTTCAGCCCCAATCCTGACCCTCCTTTGCCGCGCTTGCTCGTATAAAAGGGCTCAAAAATGCGTTGATGTAAGTCGGGAGGCACCCCCACACCATTGTCAGTATATACGATGCCAACCTCGTCGTTATGGTCTATCACTTTGATGTGGATATTCGGATTGTTTACCCCTTCAAAGGCATGACGAACGCTATTCATCACTAAGTTTGAAATGACTTGTGTTAATACGCCCGGCAAGCTATTCATCAGTAGTTCCGCATCGCCCTCGACAACAGGTGTCACTGGGACTTTTTTCGTTTCAGGATGCAGGCTCCCTACGAGCGCATCCAGTGTTTGTACAGGGCGGAATTGACTGCGACTCTCAGAGACTTGATCGACTGCGGTTTGTTTAAAATCTCGAATCAAGCGGGCGGCACGATTGAGGTTATTTTCTAGCATGCCAGTGCCGTCTGTGATTTGTTGCATCCATTCTGTGTATTGTTGGCTGGTTAGCGTTTGCTGCTCGAACGCGGTGTTTAAGTTTGCTACCGCTTCTTTAATCACAGAATTAGCCGTGACGGCGATCCCAAGTGGTGTATTGACCTCGTGGGCGACACCGGCGACTAAACGTCCGAGCGCCGCGAGTTTTTCTGATTCGACCAACTGATTTTGTGCCGCTTTGAGATGGGCCATACTGTGTTCTAAATCTTGAGTCCGCGTTTCAACGGTAGCCTCCAAGGTTTGATTCAATTTTTCTAGCTCAAACTGCGTTTGCTTTAGCTCGGTAATATCAATTGCTGTCCCTCGAAAACCGACGAAGCCTTGACCGTTAAAATGCGCGACGCCCTGGAAAACAAAATAATGGGTATTGCCGTCGAGGATGATCTGCTCCTCACACATGGTGAAGCTTTCACAGGCATCCATTTTGTTTAGCAGCGACGCGCAATGAATAAGTGCTGGAACCGCTTTTATTTTTGTAGGGGACTCAATGGAAATAGCCAACGCAGACTGCATTGCTTCTGAACAAAAGGTGAGTCGCTGTGTCGCGTCGGTTTCCCAAAGCCAGTCTGACGCAGCGTTAGTAAAGTCAGCTAATCGTTGTTGCTCTAAGATAATATTTTGATAAAGGTTACTTATCCGTAAGGTGATTTTATTGGTTTCGTCAGCGAGCCAGTCCAGTTCGTCATTTTTCTCCATGATAAACTTGCGATGTTTTAGGTTTAGCGGCTCATGAGTCGGTGCTAAAGGATCAAATTGACGTAAATGCTTGGCGATGGCGAAAACCCGCTGGCTGACACTTTGGTGAAATACCCACAGGATTAACGCGCAGACAATCAGTGTTTTAACGCCATTAAGAAGCAGCGTGACTAAAAATTGTTGTAGTAACACGTCATAGATTTTTTGTGTGTCTGATTCAATCTTTAAAACCCCGAGTTCGATACGACGCTCGGTGTCTGGGTGCACGTAAGTGAGCACTGTTTCGCTCGTGACCGTACTTTGTGTGTTGGGTTGACCGGCATCTAAAACAACCTCATCAAACTCAACGGATAGGTAATCAANGTAATCAATATAGGGTAAATTAACCAGGCCGTTGAGGCGGTTCTGCGCACTGACCAGATCAAAGACCCAGAGTGAGGATGCAAGCAGATCTGCATGTACATTCTTGATTTCATATTGGCGTTTATCAACGTTATTGAATGCCTCTTCATAGTCCCATGATAGTTGCAAGAGCGTTGTCATGATGGTGAAAACGCCACTGAGAAGCACCATCAATAAAATGATACGCCGTCCAACAATGCTAAACAGTGGATGACTTAACCCTTGTTCAAATTTTTGCAGCTTTCCCATGCTCTTTTTATCGCCTTAGTGCTTGTCTTTGCTTACGTTTCGCGAGCTGCGAGTCGATAAGCTCAAAGGGATTAAAAACATAAATTTAGCGCCTTTTCCTGGCTCTGATTCAAATTGAAGCTCGCCTTCTAACTTTTGCCTAACCAAATTAAATACCAGATTCAGCCCTAGGCCTGATCCGCCACGTCCGCGTTTAGTGGTATAAAAAGGTTCAAAGATACGATGATGTAGAGTGGGATCAATACCACATCCGTTGTCCTGATAACTGAGGTACAGATGGTCGTCTTGTGTTTCAAATTCAATAATGATTTCAGGCGATTGAGTATCTTCAAAAGCATGATTGATACTGTTCATGACAAGGTTTGAGATAATTTGAGTGATCACACCAGGTAAACTGTACATCCGTATATTGTTATCACCTACAACCTGCGGTTTCACTGGGACTTTACGCGTTTCTGGGTGCAGGCTAGCAATCAATGCATCTAAGGTTTGTTTGACATCGAATTCAGTGAGTGCTTCAGAGACTTGATCGACCGCGGTTTGTTTAAAATCGCGAATAAGACGCGTAGCACGTGTCAGGTTATGCTCGAGCATTTGTACGCTCTCATTCGCCTGCTTCATTAAAGAAGCAAACTGCGTACTAGTTAGGGTTTGGTTTTCAAATGCTTGATTGAGTGTTTTGGTGACGTCTTGAACAACCGAGGAGGCGGTAACCGCGATCCCTAGTGGGGTATTAACTTCATGTGCAACGCCGGCAACTAAGCTGCCTAACGCGGCCAGTTTCTCTGACTCGACTAACTGTTCTTGCGCCGCTGTTAGGTGTTCCATACTTTCTTGCAGCTCTCTGGTTCGCTCATCTACCGTTAACTCTAGATTTTGGTTCAATGCTTCCAGTTCAAATTGCGCGGCTTTGAGCTCAGTGATATCAATGCCGGTACCACGAAATCCCCGAAAGCCATTCACACCATGATGGGCGATCGCTTGAAAGACAAAATAACGGCTTTGCTCTCCGAATGGGATGGTTTCTTCACACATGGCAAAGTCTTGTTGATGATTAAGATAAGTCACAAATTGCTGACAGCCAATGCCATGCACTAAGTCTTTGAGGTTGGGAAAGCGATTGGCCCCTAAACCGAATGCTTGTCGCATTGGCTCAGAACAAAAAGTGAGCTTGAGATCGGCATCGGTTTCCCAGAGCCAGTCAGAAGATACATGGGTAAAGTCCGATAGCCGTTCACGCTCTAACATAATATTACGGTAAAG
>NZ_MUFH01000420.1:0-1727 GCF_001996115.1 Salinivibrio sp. MA427 | reverse complement strand
TTTAGAGTCCGCTGAGCCGGGGTTTGTAACCTGTGGTCGCCGTGCTGAACTGTCTGAAAAACACACGAATCTATTGATAGACGCTTCAAAAAAATCGCGATTTAGTCATCAATACTTCTGGCGGATGGGCGTTGATTATGTGTGGCAAAGCATGAAGGGGAAATCGACAAAGTACTCAGGTAAACATATTAAAAATGGGCTTTGCCTACCCTGGTTAAAATATCTAATGGGGCTATCAAAAAAAACAAGAAGTATCATTGGGTGTAATTTTTCTATGTACAAATCAGACTTAGAAAAAATAAACGGATTTGATATGAATTACGAAGCGCCAGCAGTAGGGGAAGATACCGATATTGAGTATCGGCTACACGGCGTTGGAGTAAGAACTAAAGCGATCAAGTTTGGTGCAGCCTTATTGCATATGTATCATGATGAACTGTCAAGGCCGTCAGAAAATAAGGCTTTATTCAAAAAAACAGTCGAGAATAAAACCTATTGGGCAAAGATCGGACTAGACCGTTTGAAGTGATTACGGTTTGATCATGTTGTATGTTTTATCATATAAAACAGCACATGCGCTAATATCAAATAGCTTGGCTCTTGTTAGTGCGCCTGTCTGCATGCGGCTGAGATCAATCATATTTTTATTTAGGTGTGATACCTTTTTGGCTAGAGCTGCGCTATCGCCCGGCTCAATCAGAAATCCACTGATATTATCTTCAATGATATCAGGGATCCCGCCAGCTCGGGTGCCTATCACGGGTAGCCCTGCTGCCATTGCTTCTAAAATGACCGAGCCTAAGCCTTCTGAATAGGAGGGATGGACGAGTAAATCGGCCGCTGCGAACCAATCGCCCATATTCGTTTGTTTGCCAGCAAAGTGAACGTTGCTGAGTCCTTTCGCTTGAAGCGCTAACGCTTCACGTTCTTTACCATCACCAAGTAAACAAAACTGGATGTTGGGCGATGTGTTAGCAAGTAACCGTGCCGCTTCTATCGTGACATTAAAGCCTTTATGCGCATACATATTGGCGGCATGAATCACTAAGAACTTCCCATGAAATTGCGCTTTGATTTTCTCAACCTTATCTTGCGATACAGGGTAGATGACAGGAGAGCTAGGAATTTTGACTAACTTGGCATCAGGGTAATGTTTTTCTAGTTGATGGATAATCTCCGAACTCAAACCGACCAGGGCACTCGCTTTGCGGTATGCAAGTTGAGATAACCACTTTTTCTTTAAAGGATTATCAATGCGGCGTGTCACGATATAAGGCACATTATGTAATAAGCGCTGGAGCAATGCCCAATAAATCGCTCGGCCTTCGTGGACATGGACCAGATCACATGTTGCGGTGATTGAGCGCTCATGTCGCCGAGTATAGTGCGGACAAAGCACTAATTGGCATTGTTCTAACGCGCGAATTTCATCAGCGAGCGGGCTTTTGGGGTTCACCACTATGGTGAGTCGATAACCCATTGCGAGCTGTTGTTTAATCAGTGTGAGCGTTTGTCGCTCACCGCCACTAAAACCAGAAGCGAGATTAACGTGGCAAATGTGCATCTTAACGTTGTTTTTTAACATAGTCTCTTAGCCATAAGTCGGCATAACGCGTAAAAACGACGTTGGCGCTGAGAAGTGCGAGGATAAAGCCATGTCGACCATCTAAAAATCCTTTTTTCAAGAAATACATCTTAATAAATCTAAAAAGAGCATGCCCTAAAGC
>NZ_MUFH01000042.1:0-16543 GCF_001996115.1 Salinivibrio sp. MA427 | reverse complement strand
GGATAAAACAGACAACCACGACTGGTACTCGCTAATATGCGCATAGGCCGCATGGGAAGAAGAGAAGGCAACATGGCGAATATCAAGCGGAACGTCAATAAGATAGCCTAAGTAACTGGTCATGCCTAAAAGCACACCAAAAATAAAGTTACCCCCCAATGCGCCATAGTTTTGATGAATATACAGCGCTATCCGCTCTCGTCGTTGAAGCGAGATTGCGCGGAATAACGGATGGCCGATTAACCGATCTTTCAACTCAATGTAGTCCGCCCGATTATCGAGTATGCCGGTAATAATACCTGACAAAAATAGCCAGACCCCAGCGATAGCGGCGTAAAGCCAGGCTAAACCATGGATCGGATGAATCGCAGCTGTTTGATAGGCCACTTGTTCGCTGTTTAGTACCGGATTGCCATATAAATGGCTAAAAAGCAGACTAACCAACACACTTACGATAATTGCCGCGGTGATATTGCCCCAGACTGCAAACCACTGAGAACGATTCACATTGATCAGTAACCGTGCCAGCTTTTTACTACGCGTGCGCCCTTGTTTGTTCTTTTCCACATGTGCAGCAAAGTTTGCCGCGGTCATCGCCGGCTGCTTGGTGGCAATGGTAAAGTGTAAAATGTGCACCAGCATAAAGCCGACGCCGTAGTTTAAACTGACCAGTAATGCATTATTGAGTGGTGATAATTGCAGGGTCTCGATATACATTTTTACCCATGCTAACAGGGCAATAATCACCCCTGCGCCGCAGGCGCCGCGCAGAATTTTAAAGTAATCGTTTTTGGTTTTGGCGATATAATGCTCGCCGTGGTTGCTCTTATTTTGTGTCACGCTTTGTGCGAATGTGCGGGTACTTTTGCGATAAATCGCGCGTACACTGTTGCGTTCAGTCACTGAAATAAGCAATTGCCGCCAGAGGTTTAATACGCAGCGTGCTTTTTGGTGTGGATGCCGAAAGTCTAGGATTTGGATCAGTAGCACCATTCGGTTTAACGTTTGATCCAAGCGCTCAAGCATACGTGAGGCGTGCGCAGAGAAGCCCATTTGGTTAATACCACGAGCTCGGATCCGCTTAACCTGCTGCTGACATTGCTCAATTATCACCCAAAAATGTGCCCTGTCTTTGGGATCCAACGTGTCGTTTTTAATCGCGTTCACAAGTTGGTGGGTTTCACGCTGCAATGCAATGAATGGCGAATCAACCTCGCTGAGACGTCGATCAATGCGTAATAGCTCTGGATCCAATTCCTCCGCGGCAATCCAGATAGATAGCATTTCTAACGAATAACATAGCTCGCTTTTAATGTACGCACCTGTTGAGCGGATTGTTTCGGGAGCGGCACTTTTTACTAAGAGGCGGTATAGCTTAAACCAGCACTTATGAGAGATGGCTTTGACCCACGCTTTATCTTCCCCTCCTACAAAGTAACTTAATAGGTCGTTAATATCGTTACAGCGCTTAGGCGGCGGATTGACTTTGTTATAAAGACGACGAAAAATATCGGTAACAAGACCGTTTTTAGAGAAAATCCCCAACTGCACAAACGCCGGTGACAGCTTTATTTTTTTGGCTTCATTGCACACGCTGTTGGCAAAGAGCGCGGCTTGAGAGGGGGAGTTGGCTAACGCTAAGACAAGCTGCTCAAGACGCAATTCTGCCAGCTTTGGCTCTCCTTCACGAAGGTAGGTAAAGAATACATCAAGGCGCTCCGTGTCATTGGCACAGAGAGAGAAACCGTCTATCACTTTAAAGGCCGGTGTAATCGCAGGCATAAATCAATTTTCTTATCAGTAGATAGTCAACGCTCGCGTAGTCTACAAGAGCGAGAAAGCAGGGGGAAGCGAAAGCGCGCTTAGATCACATTTAGGCTACTCCCCAAGGTGTTCCACGCATGGCGCTGGATTGCTAAGCAAATCGAAAGCCGTTTGTTGTGACCCAGTCGCAGTTTTAGGGAAATATCGCTGGTTGTGAGCACAGCCAAAGCCTACGGTGGGTGGCTCGGAAAGGACTTTTCCGCGGCATCGTTTGCCTTTTCTGGAGTTTTGCCGAATATGATGAGTTTCACGAATCCGGTAGGTTCCGGCACGTTATGGTTTCACAACTTGGCCACTGCAGAGGGAACACCGGTAGCTTATGATCCTCAGGCGCGTGCTTTTCTGCCTATGCCACCATTTTGTGCCAACCGTGTCATTATAGGATGTAATTGGATAGCGCCTGAAGAAGGTGCTTTTTGCCGGGCTTGCGCAATGACAGCACTCGCACCAGATCCTGACATACCTAACGCCATTGATTACTGGGCAGAAACGGAAGCGGCTAAACGCTGGGTCATCGATAACTTAGGGCGGTGGCATTGGTTCCGACCAGAAGATCCTGGTACACGGCCTATCTTTCATATGCTCGCTGATGGTAATACGTTGGCGGCAATGGGGCATGGGGATGGCGTGGTAACAATGAGCGTTTCTGAGGCCGATCCTGTGGTGCGTATCTCCCGCAGGGAAGCCTTGGATGAACCGTATCGAACGCTGATAGGCCRTATGCGCCATGAAATTGCGCATATGCTTTGGTGGCGCTTAAGCCTTCGAGAAGATTTTCTTAATGCATTTCGTGAGATGTTCGGGGACGAACGTATCGATTACACCACGTCGCTGGAAAATCATTATCATCAAGGGCCACCGGTAGGGTGGGAGCAGGCGTACATCACTTCTTATGCATCGGCTCACCCCCATGAAGATTGGGCGGAAACGGCAGCAAGCCTATTACATCTTACTGATATCACTGATAGCTTTGTGGCCTCGGGGCTTGTGTCGCCGGAGATGCCTAGCCACGGCTGGGATCCCTATGCCGAGCCTGACACGGAGCTGCTGGTTCATGTGGCCTCTGCCATTGTGATGCGAGTAAATCATATTAATCGATCCATGGGCTTGTCTGACGTTTATCCCTATGTANTACATGACTGGCTTCGTCGTGGCGCGCAGGGGCGATGAGTTTTATATAGGTCAAAGGCCTTAACGAACATCTACTTGGAATGGTGTCTTTAAAAGACGATGGATGGGAATAGGATGCATCGCATCAACGTTGGTCCGTTTCCGATGCCTCAGTATCAAATAAAAGGAGTTATAAATATGGCGATTACGCCTAAATCAGACATGTCACCAGAAGTTTTGTCCTGGCGAGATCCCTCTATGGACTCTGTCCAAGGAACTGAAACCCCCAAAGATCCAAACAAAGGTTACATTGCGCTATTAGGGTGGAGTGTCAACGCAATTAAAGCGGCCCAGAAATTTGATCGTCGCTATATCGTGGTTGCACCTGAGTGGGCGCGAGATTTTTGTACTGCGAACAATATCCCGTTTATGTCATGGGATTTCCTTCGACTTGATGACACTTCTATCGAGCTTGCTAGAAAACTCAAGGCTGAGGGCGTCGATGTCGCTGTGCCACTGTTTGAAGAAACGGTTGAATGGTCCGGCGCGATCAACTCTGTACTGCTTGATAATCCTCGGATGTACGGCCAATCGATTTTATTCCGTGATAAAGCGCTAATGAAACGTCGAGCTCAGCTTGGCGGTATTCGTGTCGGCATTTTTGAAGAGGCGCATGAAAAAGAAGATATCGTGCGATTTATGAAGCGAGTTAATCAAACATTACTCAAACTTGACGGCGATCCAGACGATCCAATTCATGTCAAAGCGTTTGATAAAGCGGGTTGTTTAGGACATCGCATGCTGCGAACCGTTGACGAAATCGATGCTATCCCGGCTGAAGAATACCCGCTGCTTATGGAAAGTCATCTCGATGGATGGGAGTTTGCCGTTGAAGCCTGGATTCACGATGGCAAGATCATGTTCTTAAATATTTCTGAATACGTCACACTCGGCTACTCGGTGTTTGTGCCTGCGACAAAAGAGCTCGAGAGTTGGCGAGACGCGATTACTAAGCAAATTGAGTTATTGATTAAAACCTTTGATATCCAGTTCGGTCAGATCCACCCAGAATACTTTGTGACCAGTGACGGCACTATGTACTTTGGTGAGGTCGCCTACCGCCCACCGGGATTTAAAGCGTTTGAGTTGATTGAGCGAGCTTATGGCTTTAATGCTTATCAGGCTTCATTTTTGGTGTTTGATCCTAAGAGCACAAAAGAAGAAGTTGACGCTTTCTTCCCGCGTGAAGTTGTTGATGCAAAAGGCTATGCTGGCTGCTTTGGCGTATATCCCAAACGGCGTGTCGTCAGTCAGTTAGAGATGCCAAAAGAGTGTATAGAACATCCCTATTTTGATTTCCATGAGCTTCAGGCGCCTGCTGAAGAGACGGTTCCAGAGCGAGATGCGTTTGGTACCCACTGGGGGCTGGTGTTCTTCTTCGGGGATGATCCGATCAAAATGCGGGATTTATTAAAAGCGCAAGAAGACTTGGATTTTTACGTCTAGTACGTCTTGATAAAACCTTGCTTATCCTCCGCAGCCTGGGTTAGAGGCGTCTCTAACCCAGGCTTTTTTGTGGGTGTTACCCATGCGATACCGTGAAGGGTTAAATCATCACCGCAAACGACTCATAAGGAGCCAGTTTGTAGGTGGTGCTCAACTGTTTGACCGGATCCATGTTGTAGCTTAGGCAGGTTAAGGCCTTATCGTGCCAGTGTTCGGGGAGGGTGATGGTTTGTTTTTGCTCACTAAAGTTGCTGACCACGAGAATACGGTGGGTATCGTCGAAACGCTCGTAGGCGATCACATCAGGGTGGGCTTCTTCCACAGGCGCAAACTGGCCATGTGCAATCAGTGGGTATTGCTTGCGCAGCTTAATCAGCTCACGGTAGTGATAGAGCACCGAGCCACTGTTTTCAGTCGCTCGTGCCACATTGATGGTGGTGTAGTTAGGATTAACCGGTAACCACGGTGTTCCTTGGGTAAAGCCTGCCTGCGGTGCGTTATCCCATTGCATCGGGGTACGGGCGTTATCGCGACTGTTTTGGTATACCGCCTCCATCATGGTGTCTGGATCAACGCCTTCTGCAACACGCAAGTCGTAAAAATTGCGGGTTTCGATGTCTTGATAATCGTCGATAGACGGGAAGGCGACATTGGTCATCGCAATCTCTTCCCCTTGGTAGATATAGGGCGTGCCTTTCATTAAGTGCAAGGTTGTGGCGAGCATTTTTGCTGAGCGTGTCCGGTACTCACCGTCGTGACCAAACTTGGATACGGCGCGGGGCAAGTCGTGGTTGTTCCAAAACAGCGAGTTCCAGCCAGTATCAGCTAACTCTTGCTGCCATTTGAACAGTACCTGTTTAAGGGCGGCGACATCCAGCGGCACGGGCTGCCATTTGTCCCCGTTTTTCCAGGTGACGGTAATGTGTTCAAATTGGAACACCATGGAGAGTTCATTGCGTTCCGGTGCGCTATAAAGTTTGGCGATCTCCGGCGTTGCGCCCCATGTTTCGCCGACGGTGAGCAAGCCTTTGCCGCCAAATGTTGCTTGGTTCATCGCCTGCAGCAGAGGGTGAAGGCGCGGGCCGTTGCCAGTGATGCCTTTGTCGATCTCTTTACCAATTAAATCTATTACATCAAGGCGGAATCCCCCAATGCCTTTGTCAATCCACCAGTTCATCATCTTATACACGGCGTCATGGACGGCGGGGTTTTCCCAGTTCAGATCGGGCTGACGTTTGGAGAACAAGTGAAAGTAGTACTGCTCGGTGTTTGGCTCCCATTGCCATGCGCTACCACCAAAGATTGAGCCTTGATCATCCGGCGCACTGCCATCGGGTTTGGCATCACGCCAAATGTAAAAGTCGCGATAGGGACTGTTTTTGTCTTGAAGCGCAGCTTGGAACCAAGGGTGTTCGTCGGAGGTGTGATTGACTACCAAATCCATCACGATTTTGATGCCGAGCGAGCCGGCTTTATCAATCAAGCGCGTCATGTCTTCCATGGTGCCAAATTCAGGCGCGATCGCGCAGTAATCGGAAATGTCGTAGCCATTGTCATCCATCGGCGATTGGTACACCGGTGATAGCCATAACACATTGACGCCGAGCCAATGTAAGTAATCGAGTTTCTCGATAATTCCGTTCAGATCGCCAATGCCATCATCATTGGTGTCGTAAAAACTGCGAGGGTAGATTTGATAAACAACGGCATCATGCCACCAAGCGTTCTGCATACCGATTACCTCTTATTGACAATAAAAATCCTCAAAGCCTTAGCTTGAGATGTGGCCAACAGCCTAGCGCGCGGGCGGTGCCAAGAAAAATAGGCGTGGCGCTTGTTGATATAACCGATTGGCTATAGGTAAGGTGCCAATAGATTAAAAATCCGCGTTATCATTGAATGGTGTATCCTTATTAGGCTATAAAGTAAGCCATTAAATTGTGAGTGAGGGCGGTATGGATGTAGAAAAAGTCGCCGGCTACTTTATTGCGGTGGTTGAGGCGGGTGGCATTAAAGCGGCCGCGTTGCAGTTAGGGATCAGCCAACCCTCATTGACGGCACAGATCCAAAAGCTGGAGCAACGTTTCGCGTGTCCGCTGTTGGTTCGCCACCCTCGTGGCGTCAGTATGACTGCAGCAGGAGAGCTTTATTATCAGCATGCCACGGCACTGCACGCCGAGCGGCAAAGGCTTTATGCCCAGATTCATGCTTTGCAAGCGCGTGAAGCGGGACAAATAAAGCTTGGCACCGGGGAGGCGTGGTGGCCTTTGTTTGTTAAACCGGCAGTGCTTGATTATCAAGCTGAGCGCCAGTGTGCGGTCCATATCGAATTTGGTAATCGCTTGGCACTGATGGCATCGCTGCTCAGTGGCGATGTGGATGTGTTTATCGGTCATGAAATTGACGATCTGGTTGCGAGCCAGCAAGTGCGCTTTATGCCCTTGTTTCAGGACGCGGAAAGCTATTATGTGGCTGATAACCATCCGCTACTTGCAGACACATCCGCCAGCATCGACTCTCAGCGCCTGAGTGATTGGCCTTTGATGCGTGTCACGCCTGATCATGCCCGGCATGCGCATTTGCTAGCGAACCCCATCAGCCCAACGACGCACGTCAACCAAGTGGTGTTTGATGTTGATGCCCTCAGTCCCGGTATCGACTTATTGCACGACACTCAGGCGGTGATGCCCTATACCAGCCGAGCCCAGATGTATCTGGCCAGTCAGGGGGTAAGCGTGTTGGGGGTTCACCCGAGTAAGAGAGGTAACGTCGGCTTATATACCTTGCGCAATGAGCAGAATGAAAAAGTCGACGCGCTGATCCAACGGCTGTTTGAGGCTGCCCAGCAGGTAGGCATCTCGCCACGTCATACCAGTTAGGGTGAAGCTTATTGAGTAAGAAAGTGCTAGACTAGAGTGCTTTTGTCGCACATTGAATTGGTCGTGCTGGCTGCAAATGTAGGGATGAGTTAGCCGGCTCCATATTTCAGTGGCGACATCAATGGCATCAATAGGTAGGGCCAATTACCAATTTGGCCACTGCGCTGCTAATTTGTGGCGCAAATCACATGCAGTACCTTTATTATCAAAGGAAAGATGATGGTAATTCCAGAAAACAGCAGTATTGTTATTTTTGGTGCATCTGGCGATCTGACCTTCCGTAAGCTGATCCCAGCCCTGTATCATTTGTATGCGAACAAACAGCTGCCTGCGTCTTTCGCGATTTTAGGCGCAAGCCGCACCTTCTACAGTGACGAGTCATTTCGCGATAAACTACGTCACTCAATGCAAGAGCTTGAAGAAACTGATCCTGCCACGCTCGACGCCTTTATGGCGCACGTGCACTATCAATCATTTAATATCTCTGATACCCACGAGTATGGCGCGCTAACAGGCCGTTTAGACGAATTGTCTGAACAATATGGTTTCACCCAGCGTAATACCTTGTTTTATCTTGCTACGCCGCCGAAGCTGTATAACTTTATCCCTGCCTGCCTCGCCGCACATGGTTTGAATGATGAAAGTAACGGTTGGAAACGCTTGGTGGTCGAAAAACCGTTTGGTTATGATCTTGCCTCTGCACGCCAGCTCGACAAAGACATTCACGCCCATTTTGCCGAGCATCAGATTTACCGCATTGACCATTACTTAGGCAAAGAAACGGTACAAAATCTACTGGTTTTCCGTTTTTCTAATGCGATGTTTGAGCCGCTCTGGAACCGTAACTTCATCGATTATGTTGAGATCACCGGTGCTGAAAGCCTTGGGGTGGAAGGCCGTGGTGGTTACTACGATCAATCGGGTGCGGTGCGCGATATGTTCCAAAACCACTTGTTGCAAGTGTTATCGCTCGTGGCGATGGAGCCGCCTGCACAGATCAATGCTGATGCAATGCGTGATGAGGTGTTTAAAGCACTGCAATCGCTTGAGCCGCTCTCTGAAGACGACCTGCACAATAACTTGGTGCTGGGCCAGTACACTGAATCGCAAGTTGGCGGCAAAGCATTACCCAGCTATCGTGATGAGCCAGGTGTCGCCGAAGACTCGCGTACCGAGACTTATGTTGGCCTGAAGATGTTTATCAACAACTGGCGTTGGAATGGGGTGCCATTTTACGTGCGCACCGGTAAACGCTTACCGACGCGCGTGACCGAAGTGGTGATCCACTTTAAACAGACCCCGCATCCCGTATTCGGCAAAAATGCGCCCGAAAACCGCTTGGTGATCCGTATTCAGCCCGACGAAGGCATTCAAATGAGCTTTGGTCTTAAAGAGCCGGGTGCTGGCTTTAACGCCAAAGCGGTCAATATGGACTTCCATTATACGTCGCTGGAAGAAACCCAAATGCTGACGGCTTATGAACGTTTGTTGCTGGATGCGCTTAAAGGCGATGCGACCTTGTTTGCCCGCAGTGACGCGGTGGAAGCCTGCTGGCAGTTTGTTGAGCCGATTCTTCAATATAAGGATAATGGCAAAGCGCTATATGGTTATGCCTGTGGCACTTGGGGGCCGAAAGAAGCGGATCAATTGCTTGAGCGTGATGGCCATGCGTGGCGTTTTCCCTGCAAAAACCTGACTGACACGGAATACTGCGAATTATGATAAATGCCCGAATTTTTGATGATGCTGATGCGGTGGTCAATCACTTAGCCGACGCGATGCAAACGCTCAGTGAGCAAGATCGTGCCGTACACATTTCGCTTTCTGGTGGCAGCACGCCCAAAATGCTGTTTAAGCGTTTAGCCAGTGATGACTATGCCACGGCGATTCAATGGCAAAACCTGCATTTTTGGTGGGGCGATGAGCGCTGCGTGGCACCGGATGATGCTGAGAGCAACTTTGGCGAAGCCGACAAATTGCTGTTTAGCCAGATTCGCATTCCAGAAGAGAACATTCATCGTATTCGTGGTGAAGACGATCCGGATGTGGAAGCCGCGCGCTTTAGTGCGGAAATGCAAGCGCTGATCCCAAGCGAAAACGGCACGCCTGTGTTTGATTGGATTTTGCTGGGCGTCGGTGGCGATGGCCATACCGCCTCGCTGTTCCCGCACGATCCTCAGTATGACAATACCGCACTGGCGCTGGTGGCCTCGCATCCTGAATCGGGCCAAAAGCGGGTATCAAAAACCGCCCGTGTGCTGCGCGCGGCGAAGAAAATCAGTTATCTGGTGTTGGGTGAAGGCAAACAAGCGATTGTGCATGAGATCGCCTCATACGAGCCCACTCAACTGCCATATCCTGCCGCCAATATCCGCAGTGCCAAAGGCACGACGGAATGGGTACTCGATGCCGCGGCAGCAAAAAAATTACCAGAACAGAATTAATGGAGAGCACGATGAAAGGTGATATTGGCGTAATTGGTTTGGCGGTCATGGGCCAAAACCTTATCCTCAACATGAACGACAACGGCTTTAAAGTCGTGGCACATAACCGTACCGCGGCCAAAGTCGATGAGTTTCTTGAAGGCCCAGCCAAGGGTACTAACATCGTTGGCGCTTATTCGCTGGAAGAACTGGTTGATAAGCTAGAAACGCCACGTAAAGTGATGCTGATGGTTCGTGCCGGTGATGTGGTCGATACCTTTATCGACAAACTGACGCCATTGCTTGAGAAAGGCGACATCATTATTGATGGCGGTAACACCAACTATCCAGATACCAACCGTCGTGTGGCAGCGCTGCGAGAAAAAGGCATTCACTTTATCGGTGCCGGTGTGTCTGGCGGTGAAGAAGGCGCGCGTTTTGGGCCATCAATTATGCCGGGTGGCTCTGAAGAAGCGTGGCCAGCGGTGAAACCTATCTTCCAAGGTATCGCAGCAAAAACCGATACCGGCGAGCCATGTTGTGATTGGGTTGGACGTGATGGCGCCGGTCACTTTGTGAAAATGGTGCATAACGGTATCGAATATGGCGACATGCAGCTGATCACCGAGGCGTACCAGTTCATGAAAGACGGCCTTGGTATGAGCCATGATGAAATGCAGCAGGTGTTTACCGACTGGAACAAAACCGAGTTGGATAGCTATCTGGTCGAGATCACGTCGGATATCTTGGGTTATAAAGACCAAGACGGTGAGCCATTGGTTGAGAAAATTCTCGACACCGCGGGTCAAAAAGGCACCGGTAAATGGACTGGCATCAACGCGCTGGATCTTGGCATTCCGCTCACTTTGATTTCTGAATCGGTATTCTCGCGTTGTCTGTCTGCACTCAAAGATCAGCGTGTGGCGGCAGAGACCTTGTTCGAAAAACACATCCAGCCGGTTGATGGTGACAAAGCCGAGTGGGTTGATGCGCTGCGTCAAGCGCTGCTGGCGTCAAAAATTATCTCTTACGCGCAAGGCTTTATGCTGATGCGTGAGGCGTCTAATGAGAATGGCTGGGATCTGAACTACGGTAACGTCGCGCTGATGTGGCGCGGTGGTTGTATTATCCGCTCTGCGTTCTTGGGTAACATCCGCGATGCGTATGACAAGGATCCTGACTTGGCCTTCTTGGGCTCAGATGCGTACTTTAAAGGGATTTTGGATAACTGCTTGGCGGCATGGCGTAAAGTGGCGGCGAAATCGATGGAAACCGGTATCCCAATGCCATGTACCACATCGGCGCTGACCTTCTTGGATGGTTACACCACAGCACGTTTGCCCGCGAACCTGCTACAAGCGCAGCGTGACTACTTCGGCGCGCATACCTATGAGCGTCTTGATCAGCCACGTGGTGAGTTCTTCCACACCAACTGGACAGGCACTGGCGGTAACACCGCCTCGACGACGTACGACGTGTAACGTACGGCGTGTAACGTACGACGTCTAACGTGACAGACTAAGTCACTGCTCGTAGCAATAAATAGAAAAGGGATGCATTGGCATCCCTTTTTGTTGGCATAAGCAAAAAACTCACTTAGCATAGGCGAAAAAGGAGACCCTATGCCGCGTCCTAAAATGCCCCGCCGTATCTGCGGAAAACCGCATACCAATTGTTTTAAACCCAACGCCATTCCACTCAGTGAGCTAGAGACGGTGACCATAGGTTTGGATGAGTTCGAAGCCATGCGCCTTGTTGACCATCAAGGGATGCAGCAACTGCAAGCGGCGGAAGTCATGGGCGTATCTCGTCAAACGTTAGCCAACCTGGTTAAACGCGCCCGCGCCAAAACCACCGCCTGCCTCGTAGAAGGCAAAGCCCTGGTGTTTGAGTCAGAAGAGTAGTTCGACATGAGCCGTCGTTACGTCGGCACTATTGAGCCCAATCTTCAAGTTTCAGTCCTTCAACACGCTGAAACTCCCTCGTATTGTTTGTGACTAGTACACAACCAGTCGCAATGGCGTGACCTGCAATTGCTGTGTCGTTTCCGCCAATAGGGGTGCCTTTATTCATTAGATTGCGCTTAACTGCAGTTGTCGCGTCAACAGCGGCTTTATCCCAAGGTAAAATCTCATCGATTCGCTGAAGAAAAGCATCAACAAGCACCGCATGTTTTGGTGATGCCTTTTTTCCTAACAACCCATATTGCATTTCTTGATAGGTAATGGCTGAGATAACAATGCGATGTTGATTGCCGACAACAGTGTGAAGCTTTTTCAACACCGCTCTGGGTTGCTCTCTCATAATGAATGAACAAATACATGTATCAAGCATATAGTTGATTTTGTTAGTCAAAGTTGAACCGTCCCTCGTCTTTGATCAGCTCCTCGCGATGGGTCATGAAATCACTATCAGCCTTTTCGAGCTCGCCAAATGAGAGCCAACTTGGGCGAGCTGGGCGTAAGGTGATGACATCCCCCTCTTTATGAATTTCAAGCTCATTAACGCCGTCAAACTCAAAATCCTTTGGCAAGCGTACCGCTTGATTCTTGCCATTTTTGAAAATGGATATTGTTCTCATAAGGTCCTCGCCATGTATCTGTTCAATCTTTATTCAGTATAACTTCAGCGTGGCATATGTCAAACATATGCATGATTGTAATGAAAATCGAACTGAAAGGGCCAGACCTTACACCTCTCACAAGTCGTGCATTTGGAATGGCAAACTTGATGCTTCAACACATTATTTTTGACCTCTTCTAACTTTGTTTATTGCATATGCCATAAATCAGGCGTATTTTTAGCATATGCCATTTATATAAAGAGAGAACGGAAGATGACAATTGCTATTGCGATGAACCAAGACCGTCCTGCGGGACATTTTATGAAGGCCGAGCACTTTGCGCTGTTTGACGACGATGGCCAAGCACTCGCTCAGTTCGCCAACCCACGTGTAACAGAAGGTTGCGGTGCCAAAAACGCCTTGATAGCGATGCTGAAAGCTAACCAAGTAACACGTGTGGTGACCCGTCATATTGGCGAGCATGCGTTAGCGGGATTGTTGGCCGCGGATGTCGATGTTTATCAGTTGACCAACGGCCGGGACATGGACAAGGTCAACGAGGTCGAAACAGTGGCCACGGTTGCGGTTGCCATGAATAAGCAACCTGTTATCCCGCCGGATTCCCATCATCAGTGTGTGGCTTGCAGTGACAACGGGCTGTTTAATCTTAAATTTTATCAAGACGATAACAACGCCGTGACCGCAAGCGTATGGTTAGAAAGCACTTGGCAGGGGTATCAAGATCAGCTGCACGGTGGGGTCRTTGCCACGCTTTTGGATGCGGGGTTGACCCATTGTACTTTCTTGTTTGCCCCGCAAAGTGTGACAGCGTCACTTAATATTCGCTATCACCATCCGGTGCCTATCGCTGTTTATGGTGAGGTGCGTGCCTGGTGTGTGAAAGCGAAACACGGTATGAGTCGGTTAGAGGCAACGCTGACCGTTGCAGACACTGTGTGTGCCAGTGCAACGGCAAGCTTTATGCAAACACGCGCGTCGTAAGCGTCAAAAACTAGCTGACGGCGCGGCGTAGGCGATCATGCACGGCAAGCCATGCTTCACCATGAGGAGGCTGGGCGAGCCAGATCTCACTGACGCCGAGTTGATCGGCTTGGGCAAGTTGGTGATATAACGCTTGCCCGTAGCGTGCGGCGTCATTCGGCATGGTAATACACACCAGATCATCCCGTGTCGGGGCTTCGCCAAAGTGAAGCAAGGCCGCGCGTTTTTCCGGATGGGGCGCAGGGAGATCAGACAAGTCCGCAGCCACCATCTGCAACCGGGTGTTAGGTTGGTAATGGCTACCGACATTGCCAGGCACCACGTTATCGTGCTGCTCGGGCGCTTCCACGGTTTCACCCAATACGGCGCTCAGCTCGCTGGCGGTGATGGGACCGGCACGAAGTACGCGGAAGGGGCGCTTGGTAAGATCGACAATGGTCGACTCCAGCCCATGTTGGCAAGGGCCGCCATCAATCACCGCGGCGATTTTTCCGCCTAAACCATGCATCACTTGCTCTGCCGTGGTGGGGCTGAGCTTTTTATACGGGTTCGCTGACGGGGCGGCAACGGCAAGCTGATGGGTGGCGAGCAGGTCCAATAACACAGGTTGCGCGGGAACGCGAAGTCCAATGGTATCTAATCCACCCGTGACGACCGGTGAAACATGCTCGGCACGTGGCAGCAGCAGCGTCATCGGCCCTGGCCAGAAGGCATTCGCCAGCTTATATGCTTCATCCGGGATCGGCGTTGCCCACTCGGTGATCGATGCGACGTCACCGAGATGCACAATCAAAGGATGATTGGCGGGTCGCCCTTTGGCGGTAAAAATGCCCGCGACGGCGTCTGGATTGCTGGCATCCGCTGCCAGACCGTACACGGTTTCTGTAGGCACCGCGACTTGTTCGCCGGCTTTCAGTAGCTCGGCGGCTTGTGTTAGGTCCGTTGAACACTGCGCTGAGAGAAGTTGCGTTTTCAACGACATGCTCCGTTTTATTTTGCTACGTTCAGGTGATACCACTGACCCGAGCGATCGCGTTGCCATACTGCACCTTGCGCATCAATTTGCATCAAGTACAGCCAGCCGTGATTCGCCAGCGCGGCTATATCGTTATGGCGTGCAAGTATACTATCAATTGCCTCCCGAGGGGCAGCGATAAATACGCTTAATCGCACTGGCTGGTGGCGATATCGACGGCCATCGTGCACGGATTGATGCGATAAGCCAATTCGCAAGTCACCACCATTCCCTTCAAACACCCCAATGTGCCCACCCACGATGTTGTGCAGCAATTTGTTTCCGCTGCCAAATTTTTCCGGTGCGGTAACAGAAGCAAAGTACTGCAAGTTGATCCAATTGGTCACCACCATGGGCGCGGTGAGGATTGCCGTAAGCTGGCTAAAGTCACTGTCTCTATGCCAGTCGTAGTCGTGTAAAAAGCTGCGACCTTGCAAATTAATCTGTCGAGACAGGGTGCGCGGGCCCACGATTAACGCGGCGTTGTCACACAGTCCCCATTCAGGGCGCATTTGTGCCCAATCTTTGGCCCGTGTAGCAAAGAAGCGTTTGAGCTTGGATGGCTGGGTAGGCGTTTGATCAAACTGGTTGGCGCGGGTTGCACGTGCTTGCTCGCTCGCAGCGGCCAGCCAAGTTTGCCATTGGGCATGCTCTGGAGCGTGAAAGACATCCAGTGCGTCGGTGGTGGTGTTGTGCATGGCGGCATAAAAACGGGTGCTGGCGGGAATCGTTACGCCTTGCTGTGCCATGGCATCACGCACGTCGGCATCGTTAAGAAGCTGTGCGAGTACGCGGACATTCACCTCACCGGTTTGTCCACCGCAAGCACCACAGTCAAGCCCTGCTGCATGAGGGTTGTTACAGGTTTCACTGCCATGACCCACCAACAATACGGCATCGGCCAGTTGGTCAGCAATACCCATGGCGCGCAAGATACCAGTGCCTAGCTCTGCTTTTTCTGCTGGGGTTAACGGCGTATTGTCACGGGTGAGCGCCCAATCACTGTCAGTATGGCTGAGCCGATTTAGCGGGTTTTCGGTGCCAGAAATGCGTAATGCGCGTTTTAATAGGCTTACGAGCTTCAGCATGCCACCGGCTTCGACCATCCCTAAATTGGCGGCGGGCGCATCAAGGCTACGTTGCCAGCCGAGCTTGGTCATTCGTAACCAGCGCTCGGGGGTAGCATGGGTTTGTGAGGCGGTGATCGCCGGTGCCAATAAGCCGGGCAGTTGCGGGCGTTGAATCTGGCTATCAGTGGGTTGATAGGCGATCGGCAAGCCAAAAAAGCCAGCAAAGCCAAGGGTTTGAATCCGATCAGATTGTGCTTCTAACGCGCGACGCATCGGTTCAGAGCGCACATCGATACAAAACACAGCTTGCAGCGTAGGCGAGGTGGCGAGAGTGTCGACACTGGCCTGCGCGGACAAGGCGTGTGCCCAAGGGCGCTGCTGACTGATTTCCAGCGCTTGCTGCCAAATCCACAGTGGCGCGAGCTGTTGTTGTGCTTGGTGATACCAATGGCGCACATTCRCCGCTTGGTGGTGCATGGACTGACGAATGCTTGCCCATGCTGCGTCACGGTGTTTAGCAAGCCAGCGTGCCAGCACTGTATCCCAAGCGAGTAAAATCGCGAATAGGCCCATGCCATGATCTTGTTGTTCACTGTCACTGAGCTGTTGCTGCCAATCTAACCAAGCCTGCCAGCTTGCCCAACCCGATAAACCATGCATCAGCGCGTGGCAATAGGCCAAGTTACCGTCTTGGTCGTGAAGGATCGGTTGCCAAAAGGCGGCTGCTTCAGCGATCAGTGCATCCATTTGGATAGGCAGTGTGGCGAAATCGGTGAGCAAATCCACGCCTGTGAGGGTTTTAATGCCTTTATCTTGGCTCACCACACTCAACCAGCATTGATAAAGGTGCTCACCGCCTTGGCCTTGAGCATCAAAACGCTGTGGGTATTGGTGATTGAGTGCGAGAAACTGGCTCACTTGCTGCTGGATTTCTTGCTGCCACGATAAGCCTTCTTGTGTTTCTCTGGTGTAATCACACAACTCAGCCAATGGCTTCCAACGCGGGAGGTTACTGCTATGAATGCGCAGCGCACGCAGACAATCACTCACTGTTAATGCGCTGCCAGAGGTTGAAATGGCCTCGGCAAGGTGTGCCTCACTAATGGGCGATTGCCAATGCGACAGCTAGTACGCCGACGGCATTAGCGGCC
>NZ_MUFH01000419.1:0-1749 GCF_001996115.1 Salinivibrio sp. MA427 | reverse complement strand
CTGGCGAGGCCAGCGATAAAAAAGCCGCTGTCGCCGCTGCCGTTGCCCGTGCCAAAGCCCGAAAAGCGGCRCAACAAGGCGAATCAAGYGCTGATWCRTCGGCTTCRRCTGAAAGCCAAACCGCAACARCCAACAAAACGTCAGACACTGGYGARGCCAGCGATAAAAAAGCCGCTGTCGCCGCTGCTCGTGCCAAAGCGCGTAAAGCCGCTCAACAAAAACAAGATAATAAGGAATAATCAACGTGGCGTTTTTCATTGCAAGTTCACCACACGCCCACAATAAGCGCTCCACCAGCCATATTATGCTGACCGTTCTCCTGTGCGCATTACCAGGACTCGCGGCACAGTGGTATTTCTTTGGATGGGGAGTATTAATCCAGCTAACGCTCGCCGTGTTAACCGCCTGGACAACAGAAGCACTGGTGATGCGGTTACGTCGCCGCCCGGTGATGGCCTATTTACGTGACAATAGCGCGCTGCTCACTGCATTTCTTTTGGCGGTCGCGATCCCCCCGATGGCACCTTGGTGGGTGATCGTAATTGGTACCGCGTTTTCTATCATCGTTGCCAAGCATATTTATGGCGGGCTGGGTCAAAACCTGTTTAATCCTGCTATGGTTGGCTATGTAGTACTGTTGATCGCATTTCCAGTACAAATGACTACCTGGCTACCACCCGAAAGCCTTGCCACCCATGCGTTAACCTTCGGTGATACCCTAGCCGCTATTTTCAGTGGCTATACGTTGGACGGTTTTAGTGTTAACCAACTCCGTATGACCGTCGATGGTGCGACCATGGCCACGCCACTGGACACCATAAAAACCGCATTAGCCGGCGGACAAACCGTCAGTGAGGCCTTGCAACAGCCTATATTTTCTGCCGTTGGTGGCAAAGGCTGGGCCTGGGTGAATACGCTGTATCTGCTCGGTGGTTTGGTATTGATTCAACGCGGTGTGATCAACTGGCATATTCCGGTTGCGGTACTCACCGCCTTATTATCAAGCTCACTGTTGGGCCACTTGATTGCGCCCGATCAGTTAGCGTCGCCGCTGATTCATTTGTTGTCTGGTGCGACCATGCTGGGGGCATTTTTCATCGCCACCGATCCGGTTTCCGCATCCACGACGGACAAAGGGCGCTTGTGGTTCGGCGGCCTCATTGGGGTGTTGGTGTACTTGATCCGTACTTGGGGTGGCTACCCCGACGGTGTCGCGTTTGCAGTGATTATCGCTAACTTATGCGTGCCTTTGATTGATTACTACACCAAACCGAGAGCTTACGGCCATGCGAATAAGCGGGCAGAGAAGAAGTCACAGTCATGATTGAAACAATACGAAAACATGGGGGCATCTTGGCGATCGCAGCCCTCTTATCCACCGCATTAGTGGCGGTTACCAATGCGCTGACTGAAGACACGATAAAAGAGCAACAACAAATTCAGTTATCCAAAGCGCTCAATCAAGTGGTCCCAAAGGCGCGCCATGATAATCCGCTTCACCAAAGCTGCCGCCTGGTGACAAACTCGGACGCACTCGGCACTGACGAGGCGCAACCTTTTTATGTCGGCACCTTGAACGATGAGGTGACCACGGTCGCCATTCAAACCATCGCCCCCAATGGCTACAATGGCGCGATAAAAGTGCTGATCGGGATGGATGCGACCAGTCATCAAGTTTTGGGCGTACGGGTCCTCGAGCACAATGAAACCCCAGGCCTGGGAGACAAAGTGAGCTTACGTGTGTCGGAC
>NZ_MUFH01000418.1:0-1756 GCF_001996115.1 Salinivibrio sp. MA427 | reverse complement strand
GCCAAAGGCCGAGTTCTGGTCTTGGCGCATGTTAAAGAGCTTGTCGAGCAGAACCACGCCAAGTATGAAGGCTATGGGCTCACCGGCGGTATTTTCTCCGCTGGTTTAGGACGCAAGGAATCAAATGAAAAGGTCGTGTTCGCCTCGGTACAATCGGTCGTGCGCAACCTCGACGCCTTTGCCGACCAATTCTCGCTGCTGGTGATCGACGAGTGCCACCGCGTTCCTGACAACGAAGACAGCAGTTATCGTCGTGTTATTCAGCACCTACAACATGTCAATTCCGGTCTAAAAGTACTCGGGTTAACCGCTACGCCATATCGGTTGGGGCAAGGTTGGATTTATCAGTACCACACTAGTGGTAAAGTCCGCACCACTGACACCCGTTTTTTTCGCGATTGCGTCTTCGAACTGCCCATCAGCCATCTTTTGGATGAAGGGTTTTTAACCCCGGCCCATGTTTTGGATGCACCGCTTCTTAGCTATGATTTTTCACAAGTCTCACGCACTGCCAGCGGCTACTACCGTGACGCGGATCTCGATAAGGTCGTCGCCAATGCCCCGCGTGCCACCCCGCAAATTGTCGAACAAATCCTTGAGTATGCGCGCCCGCGCCAAGGGGTGATGATTTTCGCTGCGACCGTTAACCATGCCAAAGAAATCATCACTTATCTTCCTAAAGACAGCGCCGCGCTGATCATCGGCGACACCCCTGGTCTTGAACGTGATCGCCTTATAGAGGCGTTTAAACAAAAAGCACTGAAATACTTAGTGAACGTATCGGTGTTGACCACCGGCTTTGATGCCCCTCATGTGGACTTAATTGCAATATTACGTCCCACGGAATCAGTGAGCCTTTATCAGCAAATAGCCGGTCGTGGATTGCGATTAGCGCCCGGAAAAAAAGACTGTCTTATCCTTGATTATGCCGGCAATGTTTACGACCTGTATCAGCCCGAAATTGGTATGCCTAAACCCGATAGCGACAGCGAGTTAGTCACCATTCCTTGCCCTGCGTGCGGGTTTAACAATAGCTTTTGGGGCAAACTGGATGACAACGGCTTTTTGCTTGAGCATTACGGTCGCCAATGCCAAGGGTATTTTGAAGACGAGACCGGGGAGCGTGAAATCTGCGGCTATCGGTTTCGCGCTAAATTTTGCGATGAATGCGGCACCGATAACGATATTGCCGCCCGCCGCTGCCACCAATGCGACGCGCCGTTAATCGATCCAGATAAAAAACTGCGTGAGGCACTCAAACTCAAAGACGCGCTTGTGGTGGCGTGTGCCGATATGACCCTCACAGCGGGCAAAAACCGCTACCAAAAACCGCAGTTAAAAGTGACCTATCACACCAACGATGGCAACGATTTACACGAAGTCTGGCCACTTGCGACCAAGAAACAGAAACACGACTTTTTAGCGCGGTTTGTTCGCCCACATTTAGTCGATCGCCATCGTCCCTTCACCGATACCGCGCCCACTAAAGTGACAGCGTCACAACATCGATTTCGTCCGCCTGATTTTGTCATTGCACGCAAACAAGGCCGTTTTTGGCATCTGCGCCAGAAGATCTTTGATGTCGATAGTTTTATTAGCCAAGACAGATTGCAGGCGATGTTGGCACAAAGTCGTGGGCAAGCCTTTGCAGAAGCCGACTAACACGCGCAAGCAGGCCTTCTGCGCACCGATGACGCTTGTTTTCGCGCGCAACCAGTGCTACTATCCGCGCTCGTTTTTGGGTACTGAGTTAGGT
>NZ_MUFH01000417.1:0-1772 GCF_001996115.1 Salinivibrio sp. MA427 | reverse complement strand
GCCACTACAGATAGCCCGGCCGCCTTACGAGCTCGTTCTAGGCGTTCTGCAAACATGGCATCCTCTCAAGCAATGAGTTGGTTTATAAAAATAATAACTTTTTTGTAATCATAACCTTATCGCCGTAATTTTCTATCTGCTTGGCCGTTAAGTGTTCTCAATTTTACTCACGCCCTCTTCCAGTATCAGGATACTTGACGCTAAACGCGCGGAGCCGTTTTCGTGCCCGCAGACTGATGAATATGGATTGGGACGAGATTTTGGACATATTGGAGAGTGATTAAGTGGTGAAGCATTAGGTAAACGATGGGAGTTAACGAAAAAGGGAGCCGGATGATTGGCTCCCTTGGTTAGCTCTAACTAGCCTAGAACGTATTTATCAACCGAGTTCTACCCAATACTCTTTGTTCACTTCTAGCATTTCGTCCAAAATGTCTTTGGCTTTTGAAGCGCTTGGAATTGTGGCTGACAAGGTAAATGCTTGCCACAGCCGTTGGTAAGAGCCCTCAACGTGAGCTTGAACAACAAGCTTTTCAACTGATACCTGTTGATTCATCATGCCTTTTTGGAATTCAGGGATTTCACCGATTTGCATTGGTTTTGCGCCTGTATTATCGACAATACAAGGGATTTCAACCATCGCTGTTGGATCAAAGTTACTAATAGCTCCGTTGTTAGGGACGATAAGTAGCATTCTTTCCTTGGTGTTAAAGGCTATCGCGGTCGCTAAATCAACGATATACGATGCGTGTTCCTCAACCTCGATGGTGGTGTCCTTTGCTGTCCCTGCTGCGATAATGCGATGGCATTCGGTGAACACTTCTTTCTCGCGTCCATCCATCACTTCATTGGCACGGGTATAAACTTTATCGGAGTGTTCTACAACATAATCAGGATACAGATAATATTTAAGGTATGTGTTTGGGATCGTTTCTGGGTCCAGCGCATACACGTCACGCACTTTGATAAACGTATCTTTCCATGATTCGTCGGTATGCTGAGCACCGTTCATCGCGCTAGGTGGCAAGTAACCATGTTCTTTCACATACGCTTTAATCCGAGGCATGAGATCTTCGCCGGTTTTGGCATCTTTAAACTCTTTCCACCATCCAAAGTGGTTCAGGCCGTAGTACATCACATCAAACTGTTTACGGTCTTCATACCCCAAGATTTCAGCGATACGGGTCTCTATCCCAATCGGCATGTCACAGATATTAAGCACTTTCGAATTAGGCCGTAGCACTCGACAAGCTTCAGCAACAATTGCTGCCGGGTTGGAGTAGTTCAGCATCCATGCATTTGGTGAGTACTTTTCCATGTAGTCGATAAGCTCAATCACAGCAGGAATGGAGCGTAGACCATAAGCCATGCCACCTGGACCACACGTTTCTTGGCCCACACAGCCATGACGAAGTGGGATTTTTTCATCTTGCTCTCGCATGGCGTAAAGACCAGCGCGAATATGTGCCATGCAAAAATCAACATCCGTAAAGGCTTCTTCTGGGTCGGTGGTATAAGAGAACTCGATTTGAGGCGCCCGTTCTTGTAGTAAGATCTTGCATGCTTCAGCCACGGTTTCCTGCCGAGATGCAAAGTTGTCGTAGAATTTCAGTTTACGGATCGGAAAACGATCTTGGTTTTCCAGTAGCATCATGACAATACCCGGGGTGAAGGTTGAGCCGCCGCCTGCGATAACAACTGAGAATTCTTTTTTCATCATTTCCTCTCTTATTTGGCTTGAATCATTTGCCAATGAATAGCTTGTTTATAAG
>NZ_MUFH01000416.1:0-1775 GCF_001996115.1 Salinivibrio sp. MA427 | reverse complement strand
AATAAAGGTTTATGGCATTATTTGTGCCTCGTTTGACTATATTTCGGGCGACATTGCATGTTTGAATTAAAAAAACTTATCTCAACCTTGATAATGCCCTTGCCCGCGCTGTTGCTCTTGGGTCTTTTCGGGCTATGCCTGCTTTGGTTCTCTCAGCGTAAAAGGCTGGCATCTTTTGTTATTTTCATCGCGTTTGCTGGGATTTTTCTCACTGCGTTTCAACCGGTCGCCTCTGGGTTACTTCGCCCTCTTGAGCGTCAATACACCGCTTTTCTCCCGACAGAGAAACCGGTGGACTTTGTAATGGTACTTGGAAACAGTCATGTGGTAGATGACGCATTACCACCAACGTCTGAACTCTCGCGTGCAGCGCTCATGCGTCTAACCGAGGGGATCCGAATTCACCGGATGTATCCGACATCCAAACTAATATTATCGGGCTATGACCACGGCTATGAGGTGAGCCACGCCCGCATGTTGGCACGTGTCGCGATGGCGCTGGGGGTCAACAAAAACAGTATCTTGTTACTGGAAACAGCAAAAGATACCTGGGAGGAGGCGTATCAAGCAGCGTCTGTGGTGGGGAGCCGTAATCTGGTGTTAGTCACATCAGCCGCACATATGGAGCGCGCGGTGTATGAGTTTCAAAGCGCAGGCCTTAATCCCATCCCTGCACCGACCAACTTCATGGCGCAAAAAGAGATCAAACAGCCATGGATTAAATACAGCCCTCGCGCCCAATACTTGGAGCAATTTGAGCGCTATTGGCACGAGCGGCTCGGTCAAGCCTGGCAACGCCTTCGTGATTTGATCGCACAGCCGGCATCCAAGTAACAGCGAAGAGACAACGGATAACAAGAAAAGATAACGGGTAAAAAAGAAAAAAGCCGCGATAACATTCGCGGCTTTTTTATCGTTTATTGCCATGACAAGCGAGGAGATTACGACCTGATGGCTGTTAACGTCACTCGCTTGCACCATTGGCGGCGATATGCGCACGTACCGCCGCGAGATCAGCCTGGGTATCGACCCCATGCGGTGGCGTTTCGGCGGCAACCGCAACATGAATTTTTTCACCATGCCAAAGCACTCTGAGCTGCTCAAGCGACTCAATCTTTTCCAACGGACTTGGCGTCCAATGAATATAGCGACTAATAAACCCCGCACGGTAGCCATAAATGCCAACATGACGGAGTAAAGCGTCTGGAATATCGGGAGATTCAGCCTCGAAATGAGTGCGATCCCAGGGAATCGTGGCGCGACTGAAATACAACGCAAACCCTTGCTGATCCGTGACGACTTTGACTACGTTGGGGTTGAATACTTGCTCACTGTTATCAATCGCAACGGCTAAGGTCGCCATCGGGGCTTGCGGGTACTGATTCAAATTCGCCGCCACTTGCCCAATCACTGCAGACGGAATTAAAGGCTCATCGCCTTGCACGTTGACAATGATGTCATCATCAGCAAAACCGTATTGTGCCACCACTTCCGCCAAGCGTTCAGTCCCTGACTCATGGTCAGCACGTGTTAGGCATACGTCGCCGCCAAAGTCACGTACCGCAGTCTCAATGCGTTTGTCGTCTGTTGCAACAATGACCTTACTGGCCCCTGCGGCTTGCGCGCGCTCATACACATGTTGGATCATCGGTTTGCCCGCGATCTCAGCCAATGGCTTTCCTGGCAGACGTCTTGAACCAAACCGTGCTGGGATCACCACATAAAACGGACTCATCCTTGCACCTCTTCCAAGGATAAATCGCGCGCTTCCGACG
>NZ_MUFH01000415.1:0-1803 GCF_001996115.1 Salinivibrio sp. MA427 | reverse complement strand
GATATGGCTTGATGATTTTCAATGCATCTTTAATGCCTTTATCAGTGTTTGGCACAGAGAAGAAGTGCGCAGTTGGTCTGACGTAGATGTCGAGTTGCGCTTTGCCGGTATCGACGCCGATGTAGATGTTTTGATTGGATGCAGTATTCATAATAAGCTAACTCTTGTTTGCGTAATACGGGTTCGAGACCCAGTCGAGTATTCGAGTCTGGTGCTTGGAGTTCTAAGGTGCGTTCATGTTTGTTATCGGTCTCTCGACAGAGGAGCCAGCGTTCAATCGAACTGCACATTAGAAAGCTATAGTTGCAGCTAAAGCCTGGGTCTCACTTTACCCAAATACGGGTGAGATTATCCATACAAAGCGCTTAACACGTTCACTTCGTTCACTGGGACAGTAACGCAGCGGCGCTTCGCGATTATGCCGCTACGTCACTGCCCGTTAGCTTAGCGTTATGTTTTTAAGGAGGTTAAATGCCAGTTCCTGACTCAGTCATTGAAGAAATCAAAAGTGCTGCAAAAGAAGCGTGGCCTGAAGACAAGGAAATGCAAACTTACACAGTCAAGGAAGAGCTTGATGCATATAGAAGTTTCGTGGCTCTAGATTATTCAGGCATTTCTGATGAAGAAAAAGAAACTTTAATCCAAGGGGCCGAGGAAATTTTCGAAAGCTGGGAAGAACGTTTATCTTCAATTCAAGACGAGCTAGAAGCAATCGTAGAATTGAAAGAGCTTTCAAGCAGGAACCAGGGAAACGATTTATATAACCAATGGGTGCTTGAAGCTCAATCAGACAATGATAATTATTTTAGGGGGCAGCTTGAGTATATACAGAACAAGGCCTCAATTTTTAAGGCGATTCAACGGACTCGAGCCGAAATCGATCCGCTGAAGAATATTTTGATAGATATCGAGAACATCATAGGTAGCGAGTGTTACAACGGGAACATTCAAAATTACGGGAGTTGGGGCGAACTAGAAAGTGAAGGTCGCTCATTTCGTTACCCTGTCAAATTTTACGATGGTGAAAATGAATACAAACGGAGAACCGTACCCCGAGACATTCCTGCCGAACAGTTAATCAGTGGATACTATCCATTTGGTGCTAATGAATTAAATATATATAGAGCACTACATAAAGTTCTTAAGTATCTAGAGGCTGAGCATGGTCTTAAACTACCAAAAACATAACAAGCGCATGTTGCCGGACTGGTTTTCCGTTCCGCTCCAAACCAGCCGAAAATGCGGGCGTTAGGCAGCAAGTGGTACATGTACATTAAAGAGTAAATTTGGATGGCAGATAGAGCATTAAATAGTATTAAAGAGATTAGAAAATCTCTACGTATGTCCTCGAAACAGTTAGCTGTTAAGCTAGGCAAAGCTCCTTCGACTGTTAGCGAACTTGATAGTAGGGAAATTACGGGTAATATTACTATTCAAAGTTTAAAGGAAATTGCTGAGTGTCTTAATTGTGAATTACATTACGAATTCAAACCAAAAGTTCCAGTGGATGAGCAAGTACTTAACCAAGCTATTAGAGAAGTAGAAAACGAACTGGGTGAAGACCTCAATCTCTATAGTGAGGATGATATTGAAAGAGATGCTATGAAGTTGCTTAAAGAGTCTACCATATTGAATTGGTAGACTCTATTTGTGATTAATTTGCTCCAAAGAACTCTAAGATTATGTGGACTAGCAATTTGAAGTAGAAGTTCTTGTTGCGTTTTAAGTATTAATTTGCTCCAAAGAACTCTAAGATTATGTGGACTAGCAATTTGAAGTAGAAGTTCTTGTTGCGTTTTAAGT
>NZ_MUFH01000414.1:0-1812 GCF_001996115.1 Salinivibrio sp. MA427 | reverse complement strand
GTCATACACCTTGTTTGGTGGCTTCTTGGCGGTATCTTGGACTGACTTGGTGCAAGGACTGTTGATGGCCGCGGCCTTGTTGATCGTGCCGTTTGTTATCATGGACGGCAGCATTTTCAAATTGGGCCGTGATGTTGCCGCAATCAACCCTGAGCTGATGACGTTATGGCGTGATGTAGATGGTGAGCCACTCACTTGGATCAGTATCGTCTCTTTGGCGGCCTGGGGCTTAGGTTACTTTGGCCAGCCACATATCTTGGCGCGTTTCCAAGCGACTCGCTCCAATAAAGACATTACCACGGCGCGTCGTATCGCAGTGGGTTGGTCTGCATTATCCATGGTCGGTGCGGTCTTGATCGGTTTAGTGGGTATTTTGTACGTGCAGAATGATATGTCAGGCACCCTGGCTGACGGTGAAAAAATCTTCATGTTGTTGGTCAATGCGGCATTCCATCCAGTGATTGCAGGTATCCTGTTGGCGGCAATTTTAGCGGCGATTATGAGTACAGCAGATTCTCAACTATTGGTATCGTCGTCTGCGCTCGCGGAAGATTTTTACAAGCAAGTTTTCCGTCCGGACGCATCGACCCAAGAAGTGGTCATGGTCGGTCGTGGTGCGGTTATCTTGCTGTCTGCGATTGCGCTTGGCTTAGCCATGGACCCTGATAGCTCTGTTCTGGGTCTGGTGTCTTATGCTTGGGCTGGCTTTGGTGCCGCATTTGGTCCTGCCTTGTTGCTCAGCCTGTTCTGGCGTGAAATGAACCGCAATGGTGCGCTGGCTGCGATTCTTGTGGGCGGGATTACCGTGGTGGTTTGGAAACAAATACCTGGCGGTATCTTCGATTTGTATGAAATCGTCCCTGGCTTCTTGTTTGCGGGCTTGAGTGCCATTATCGTAAGTAAGTTGACGGGCGGGCCAACTGATTCTGTTACTAAACAATATGAATCATATGAAAAGAGCTTAAAGACTATGCCTTAAACGCAATGAGCGTATAAGCCCATTGGTTTATCTTGCATGTGAAACTTATCAGGGAGCGTTTAACGCTCCCTTTTTACATCATCATCACGCAGTATCATTGCTTTGGCGAACACAGTTACGTCCATCGCGTTTGGCCCGGTATAAGGCTTGATCGGCTTTCTTTAACCCATCGACATAGTCTGATGCCTGGTGGTTACTTGCCACGCCAATACTGACGGTAATACTAAGCGAGGGAGCAATATCGTTTAGATCTAACGCCGCAATTCGGCGTCTTAAGCCGTCAAAATAGCGATAACCGTCTGCAGGCGTTCCCGCTAATAAAAGCGTAAATTCTTCACCGCCCCAACGAGCGATATGACGCAAATGTGTCTGCTCGCGAAGAAGTAAGCTACCGACTCGCTGAATAATTTGATCCCCCACCAGGTGAGAATAGTGATCATTAATGCGTTTAAAATGATCAATGTCTAAGATCGCGACTTGCAAATCTGTCCCGGATTGGCGCGACTCTTCGAATACCTGATGCCAATATTCATCAAAGGCTCGTCGATTGGCCAGTCCAGTGAGGGCGTCTTCTTTAGACATTCGTTCGAAGTCATCGGCTTGGGCTTGTAAGGCCTGGGTTTTCTCTTCGACTAACGCTTCGAGTTGGATAGCTTTTTTCTTCATGTGTCGAATACGCCACATAAACGCGGCGTAGGCCGCAAGCACAGTCAGCAAAAAGCCTAGCGCTCGCACATCAGCGCGTTGCCAAAGTGATGGCATAACGCTGAAGTGATAACTGAGCACATCATCACTCCAGTCGCTATAAGGATAGCGAGCACTTACTTTAAAAG
>NZ_MUFH01000413.1:0-1826 GCF_001996115.1 Salinivibrio sp. MA427 | reverse complement strand
AATCTATTGATTGTTAAGATTTATTAACAAAACACTCAACCAAGGAAGGCTTATGAAAATCAAGATACTCGCCAGTGCCATGGCGTTAACATTATGCAGTTCAGCGTTTGCCGCCCAAGTGCCAGAGAATGTCACCCTCGCTAATGAACAGACCCTCATTTGGGGCGTCGCCGGTGAAGTACCAACACTAGACCCGACCAAATCCAGCGATACCGCCAGCAATAAAATTATCTCCGATTTATTTGAAGGGTTAATGATTCGTAATCCAGAAGGCGAGGTTGTGCCCGGCCTGGCGAAAGACTGGGAAATCAGTGACGATGGACTTAAATATACGTTTCATCTACGTGATGCGAAATGGTCAGACGGTGAGCCTATAACGGCCGACGACGTTATCTTTACCTTACGACGCGTCGTCGATCCTGTTACAGGTGCGCCTTACGCTTGGTATTTAGGGACCGCCAATATTCAGAACGCAAAAGCGATCACTGACGGCGAAAAGCCAGCAGAGCAACTCGGGGTTAAAGCCATTGACGATCACACGGTTGAGTTTACCCTGGAACGTCGTACGCCTTACTTCCCCAATATGCTGACTCACTCATCAACGTATCCAGTACCACAGCATGCGCTTGAAGCGTTTGGTGACAGCTGGACTCGCCCCAACAATATGGTGAACTCGGGTGCCTACAATCTCACTAACTGGGTCATTAATGAGCGCATTGATCTTGAGCGAAATCCGCTTTATTGGAACGACAAAGAAACAGTGATTAATAAGACTTCGTATGTTGCATCAAGTAATGTCAATGCTGAATATAACCGTTATCGTACCGGCGAGATCGATATCACCTCGAGCTTCCCTTTGGAAGCGTATGATCAAATCAAAAAAGAACGCCCTAATGAATTGATCACCATGCCGTCTTTGGCAACCTATTATTACTTATTTAATACCGAAAAGGCCCCTTTTGACGATGTCAGAGTGCGCAAAGCCTTATCTTATGCCATTGATAGAAACATCATCACCGATATTATTCTCGGCCAAGGCCAAATTCCTGCGTATGGCGCTACCCCACCAGCGATTAACCACTTTGAGGCACCCAAGCTTGAATGGGCGGAAATGAGTCAGGATGCGCGCTATCAAAAAGCCAAATCCTTATTGGCGGAAGCCGGGTTTACGCAAGACAATCCACTGGAGTTTGAACTGGTTTACAACACCATGGAGTCACACAAAAAACTGGCGTTAGCCGTGACGTCTATGTGGAAGCGTCACCTTCCTGTCAATGTCAACTTGGCCAATCAAGAGTGGAAAACCTTTTTGCAAAAGCTTCTGCAAAAAGACTTTGATGTTGCACGTTATGCGTGGGTTGGCGATTACAATGAAGCTTCTACATTCCTGAGTTACTTCAGTAGTGATGGCATGAATGAAACCAGTTGGGGGAATAAAGATTATGATCACGCGCTGGATCAGGCTTTGACGGTCGTCGACCCGGAAAAACGCAACGATTACTATCAAGAAGCCGAGCGTATTTTTGCTCGCGACATGCCAGCCATTCCGCTGTACTTCTACACACGTAGTGTGATTAAAAGCCCTAAAGTAGGCGGTTATAACGTTGAGAACCCGAATAAATTGCGGTACACCCGTAATCTATACATAACGCAAAATTAATGGCAGAAAGTGCAAACGCCACGCTACCTAGCGTGGCGTTTGACAATACGTGACAAAAGCCAAAAAAAAAACGCCAGTCTTTCGACTAGCGCTTTCTTCAAGGTTGGCTCCCCCAACTGGACTCGAACCAGTGACATACGGATTAACAGTCCGCCGTTCTACCAAC